>CAZQNB010000053.1:0-9082 GCA_964594545.1 uncultured bacterium
CGAGAACTTGCTTCTTATTGAAGAATCGGCATTGCCGATTCTTCAATGATATTTAACGAGAGGCTAAAACTTTTTTGCAGCGTCTTTTAGACAGCATTTCTGATTTTCGAATCAGTGTCATTTCTCTATGATACGATTCTTTTAATTTTTCAAACTTCACAAGTTTTTGTTGGATTTGATTTCTCGCCGATTTTTTATCTTGTATTTTCAATGTCTTTGTTTTCGTTTCCAAAATCTGATCCATATACATAAAATGATGCAATAGACTTTCTTGTGTTTTTTGGAAAGCCTCGATTTCTGCTTCTGAAAGATCGGAGAAATTTACATTTTGAACGGCTTCTGCATTGCAAATGAGTCGATCTAATGTTGAATCAATTTCGAGGATTATTTCTTCGCCAATCATGAGGACCTCCTTTGATTGCGCTATAATTTTTATCTTTAAATGAATTGAATGATTTTTAAAAGAACAAATTTTTTAATTAGACTTTGACCATTTTTCAGAACCGAGTTTTGTAGGCTTTTGATGAAAAGATTGTGAAAATCGCTCTGAAAAATATACAATGTCAATATATTATTTAAAAAAGGAAGAAATGAAAAGTAAAGTTCTAGGATCAACACTGATTGTTACAGGAACTGCAATTGGCGCGGGAATGCTTGCTATGCCAATTGTAACAAGTCAGCTTGGATTTCTTCTTTCAACTCTGTTACTTATCGCTTGTTGGGCCGTGATGAATTTCACTGCATTTTTGATTCTTCATGTAAATATGGCATTCAAAGAACATTCTAACTTAAGTACCATGGCCATCCAAACAATCGGGAGGGCGGGGCATGCCATTACGTGGGTCTCTTGTTTGATGCTTCTCTATGCATTGACAGCCGCGTATATGACGGGGGGAGCGTCATTGCTTGATCAATCTTTATTGTATTTTTTTCAAGTGAAGCTTCCTTCTTGGATGAACGCTCTCTTCTTTACTATTGTTTTGGGGATGTTTGTTTATTTTGGGACCAGGTCAGTAGACTATGCCAATCGGGTCTTTATTAGTTTGAAAGTCGGTTCTTTTCTCCTCATGCTTATTTTTCTTTTGCCCCATATTGAAATCTGGACTCTTCCCTTGGGTTCCCAATCCCGTTTTGGGTGGGTCTTTGCTCTTCCTGTACTCCTGACTTCTTTTGGATACCAAAATGTGATCCCCAATCTTCGCGATTACCTACACTCTGATATAAAAAAACTAAGACGTGTCATTCTCATTGGAGGAAGCATTCCTCTGGTTGTCTATTTTCTTTGGGAAGCGATCATTTTTGGAACTTTACCTGAAGCAGATCCTACAGTTCATCTATCTGAGATGATTACAATCCTTTCGACTAAATTCCATAGGCCGCTATTGAGCCTCGTTGTCAATTTATTTACCGATGCCTCTATAACTACCTCATTTTTAGGGGTATCAATGTCTCTTTTTCATTTTATTCGCGATGGATTTCACTTAAATCAAAATCGCTTTGGGGAAAAAGGCTTTGCCATTCTCATCACCTTTCTTCCTCCGCTCATGTTTGCTTGGTTTTATCCGCAAGGTTTTATTCTCGCGTTAAACTATGCAAGTATTTTTGTGGTCATTTTACTCATCCTGATCCCTGTATGGATGACGCTGCGATTAAAAAGGAAAGAGCTCAAATCCTCTTACCCATTTAACTTGCATTGGACTGGGACTTTGCTGCTACTAGCCTTTAGCGCTCTCGTGATAAGCGCGCAATTTATATAAAGCATTTTTCTTTTGCTTTATGTAGTATTTCCAAACGTATGTATGGATTTTGCCCGCTCTCTTCCGGTTCCAAAGGAAATTCGATTTTTGTCGGATCTAAAACAACACGCGTTTTAATTGATGCGGGAATAAGTTTTTCGGCTTTAAAAGAGCGTCTCTCTCAAATTAACGTTGATATTCAGACGATTCAAGCGGTGTTAATCACGCACGAACATACAGATCACATTCAAGGCCTTTCTGTTCTTTGCAAGCATTTGAATATCCCGATTCTCGCCAACGCAGAAACGGCAAAAGGGATTTGTGCGATTACAGGGACGCGTCCTCGGTTTAAGATTTTTACAACGGGAGAGCCTTTTGTTTTTGGCGATCTTGAAGTGCGCCCTTTCGGCATTCCTCATGACACATTGGAGCCTGTTGCTTTTACCATTAAAGTGGGTGGTTTAAAATTGGGCTTTTGTGCAGATATCGGTCATGTCACCAGTCTTGTGAAAAAAGAGCTTGAGCTATGCGACTATCTATATTTAGAGGCCAACCATCAGCCATCGATGGTTCATGCATCTCCAAGACCTCAGGTATATAAAGAGCGCGTTTTAAGCCGCCAAGGGCACCTTTCCAATGAAGAGTGCGCAGCTTTGCTTGGTGTTATTGCCCACGCTAACTTAAAGCACGTCCATTTAGCCCATTTATCGAGCGAATGCAATTCTCAGGAACTTGCTTTTAAAATTGTGAAAGAAGCTTTGGACAGAATGCAGTCTCAAGCGGATCTCTCTATCGCTTATCAAGATCGGATTTCAAAGTGCATTTATTTTTAGTCTGTGTCATAATTTGCGCATGGCAAATGTTTTAGACGTTCAAAATCTAACTAAGTGTTATCCCGGGACTCCTCCATGTATCGCGGTGAAGGGGATCTCTTTTAGTTTGAAAAAGGGAGAGATTTTGGGGTTTTTGGGGCCGAATGGATCGGGGAAGACGACCACCATTCAGATGCTCCTTGGCACTTTGCTCACAACATCCGGCTCGATCCATTATTTTGGAAGAGATTTTTCTAAGCATCGGGGGGAAATTTTACAAAATATTTCCTTTGCAAGCACCTATTTAAGCCTCCCTTTTATTTTGACTGTATCTGAAAATCTTGAGGTGCTTGGGCTTTTATATGGTTTAAGTCGTAAGGCAAGTAGGGCAAGGTATGAGCCTCTTTTAGAGCGCTTTGGGATTGATAAATATCGGCATGAAAAAGTAGCTGTTTTATCGGCAGGACAAGTCACGAGATTAATGCTCGTGAAGGCATTTTTTGTGGATCCTAAGATTGTTCTTTTAGATGAGCCCACTGCATCGCTTGACCCTGATATCTCACGAGATATTTGCGACTTTCTATTAGAGCAGAGAAAAAAAACGGGCCTTTCGATCCTTTTCACCTCTCATAAAATGGAAGAAGTGGCAAACGTTTGCGATCGGGTGATCTTTTTAGATCGAGGAAAGATCATTGCGGATGATCTGCCAAAAAATTTGGCAAAACAAAGCTCTTTTTTCCGCCTTCGTCTGGTGATTGTCGAAGATATGCAAAAGGCAATTCATATTGCGAGTGAGGCTAACTACCCTTACAAACAAGACCATCGGACAATTGAAGTGGAGATGGATGAATTTCAAATCCCCCTGTATTTGCACGCGTTAAGCCGATCTAACGTTATGTACTCGACAATTCACATTGAAGAGCCGACTTTAGATGATTATTTTTTAAAAATTGCGAGGAAGAGTCGTGAACTTTAATCGGATTAAAGCTGTTTTTTTTCGCTATTTTTATGTTCTGATGAAAGGGCCTCACCAGCTGTCTGATCTCTTTTATTGGCCTTTGATTGATATTTTGCTTTGGGGTCTTACGGCTGTCTGGATTGCAAGCACAGATCACAATCCTGATTTACCTTTGATTTTAATGACGGGGCTTATCTTTTGGCAAATCACTTGGCGAGGAGCGATTGATGTTTCTTTAAGCATAGTGCAAGAGTTCTGGCATCGTAATTTAATCAATTTGTTCTCAACGCCTTTGAAAATCGCCGAGTGGACCCTCGGAGTGATCTGCCTTTCTCTTTGCAAATTTTGCGTCACTGTTTCCTTTGGCCTTTTGATGGTCTATTTTCTGTATTCTTTAAAAGTCTATATGATCGGCTGGGCCTTTATCCCGTTTGCGATGATGCTCATTGTCTTTGGTTGGTCTCTTGGGTTTATCGCAGCAAGTTTTATTATTCGATGGGGACAACAGCTAGAGACGTTAGCGTTTATGGTCGGGTATCTTTTTGCTCCGTTTTCAGCTGTTTTTTATCCGGTTTCAATCCTTCCCTCTTGGGCGCAGAAAATCTCATGGTGTCTTCCTACCACCTACATTTTTGAGGGGATGCGGAAGATTTTAGCAGGGGGCTCCTTCCCTTGGGATTATTGGTGGATGAGCGTCCTGCTCAACATCATCTATTTTTCGTTCGCTCTATGGCTCTTTTCCTATTCCTTTAAAAAGAGCCGAGAAAAGGGACTTGCCCGTTTAGAATAACTTTTCTAAATCGATTTTTAGTTTTTTCAGGCAGCTGTGATCGAAAATGAATCCATGGCCTCCCTCATAGTACTCAAAGAGTAGATTTCTTCTATACGATGGGGGAAGGTTGAGGTGATCAAAGCAATACTCTGTCGCAGCAAATGGCGTTCTGCAGTCATAATATCCGGATCCAATAAAGATTTTCATCTCAGGGTTTTGCAAAAGGGTTCTTCGCACTCTTTGCATGAGCTCCGGCCATTCAACCGAATCGCGGGTGGAATAATTCCAAAAATCGTTGGCAGGGGAAGAGAAGGTGATGTAGTGTTCAAAGGGTTTTTTCGTCTCTAATTCATTATGCAGATAGTCATTAAAGGCGCAGTGAAGCCCTTGCATGTCGTTATAGCTTGGATCATCGGAAAGATCCGTTCTTTGAATCGACACAAGCTCTCCAACATACCGCGTATCAAGGCCTCCTAAGACCCTCCTTTGGGGGCCAAAAAACTCTGTAGTGTAGAGAAATTCATCAAATCTTCCTTGATACCTTGAGACAGTCTCAACGGGGAGTCCTAAAAGTTGAGAGAGTTCTCGATAGAAGGCATCTTGTTCGATTTTGCTTAAGCAGTTTGGTTGTAAAACAGCCGGAATGTAGGTGTCGAAAGAAAATCTTCGCGCAAAGTCAACCACTTCCGGTAAATCAAGCTCCGGCCATAAACGGCCATGATACCAAGCAGTAGCCGCAAAAGTGGGGAGAATAAGGCTGTCCGGAAGAGATCGATTATGCTGGCCGATCAGTGTTGAAAAATCGATGCAAGAGCCAAGGAGAATGATCCCGTGAAGGCTCAGATCGTGACGGGTAAGATATTCAGCAATCCCGCAGCATCGCGTTGTCCCATAGCTTATCCCTGATAGGTATTTAGGGGAGTTCCAACGGTTAAAATAGGCGATAAAACTCCTAACGAAATTCCCAAGAGATGAAATATCTCCTTCGACGCTGAATAGTTTTTGAGCGAGATCTAGATCCTCTCCGAGAGTGCTGTATCCTGTGCCTACAGGATCGACGAAGACAAGATCAGTCCAAGGAAGGAGCGTTTCCGGATTGTCGATGAGTGTATAGGGGGGTAAAATGGTTTTGCCTTCATCGGGAGTGAGGAGGCGTCTTGGTCCAAACGTGCAAATGGCTTCAGGGCCGCAAGAACTGCCCGGCCCTCCGGGGAACACAAATAAAATAGGGCGGTTTTCATCTGTGTCTTTGAAGTAGCCGATAAAAAAAATTTCAGGGGGCGTTTCTTCTTCTGCGTGGGTGCCTACCGGGAATTTCCCCGTCACTGCCGTATAGGGGAAAGAGGCATCTTTTAAGTTGAGTTCGTGATTGGTGTACACTAAGGACAGAAGCCTGTCATCTGCAGCGAGCGATGAAATAAAAAGAAACAAAATGAAGCCGATTTTCATCATAAGCCTTAAAAATTTTTTAGGAGTCTAGAGGATCTTCGATATTCTTGTACATATTGATTGAAAAATAGTGTCGAGAGAGGTTAACGTAGATGTTTTAATACCGAAGATACCTCAAGAATCGGTTTTTAGGCGAGATTGAAAGCTGCCAAAAATCGATTAAAAAAAAGGGGGCAGTATTCATTTCAATACAGCCCCCTTTTTTTTTAATCGATTTTTGGCGCTTTGAACTCGCCTAAAAATCGATTCTTGAGGTATCTTCGGTATACACCATTTATGGATTGATAGCTCAGTGGATAGAGCACCCGCCTTCTAAGCGGGCGGTCGTAGGTTCGAGTCCTACTCAATCCGAACTTTGAGAGTAGGATATGCACCTCGGTGACCGATCTTTTCAAAAAAAAACCTTCCCATTAACTCCGATTATAAAAAAATTAAAAAAATCGACCCTCGGCAGCAATCGCAGTGACGAAGTGGGTCGCATTCTTTTAGACCTCATTCAAAAAGAGCCTGAGCCCTGCTTCCTTTTAGCCGCCGTGCTTGATTTTGTGGAGAGAATCGATCGCGAACAAATCGTTCCCCATTACACATTTGCCAGTTTCGAGCTTTGGCTCAATCAGTCTTCAGGACTTGGGTTCGAAGAAAACTTGCGCGTTCGAGGAAAGATCGTCGGTAAATGGGTGGACAGAAGCGCTTACCAAGCTTTTTTTCCCATAGGTATGGGCAAGGTGTTTGAAGGGACCCATTTTGTGACCGCGCACAAATCTCCGGATCTCGATACGACAATTGCCTCTTTTTGGGGATGGGTAGACGCGTTTGGCGCGCGCGTTGGAGATTCTCTCCACGTTTGGAATCTTCCCGGAGGGGCCCCCTCCTCGCAGATTGAAATTCAGTGGATTTTTGAAAATATATTTGGAAAAGCGGTTTTTTCCCATTTGCCCAAAACAAGAACAGCGCTGAATTTAACAGGCAAAGATTTGATGACAAGATCGGGGATGGTTTTAAAGACCCTTTCAGATCCAATAGCGGGCGTTGATCATGAGCGGGAGCATTTGGCTGTTGTCGTCGTCGATTCCGATGGTTTTTATTTAGGCGATTGGCGCAGCTTTGATGTCGAAGAAGTGCGGCAAGTAATTATTTTATTGAGCACTTGTTTGCGCTGGTTTGAAAATCATCTGCATCTTCATTTGATCTCCGTATTTGCAAAAGAAAAACTAAAACTCGTCTCTGTCGAGAAGGGGATTTTAGATCTTTTTGCGAAGTCTATTGAAAGTTGCGAGCCCGCAATGGAGTTTTCTCACAAGCAAAGAAGAGAAGTCTCTCAATTCCTGACGAAAATTCTTGGCGTTAAAGAGGGCCTTTCTGTCTCTTTTGAAAAACTGGGGATGAGTTTGGCTGATTTTGTGTCTATCCCTTTTGATGGCGTGAAAACCCTTGTAAAATTGATGAAAGATCTATTCGACGGCAAGGGGAATTTGGTCGAAAGCAGGCCAAAGATTTTTTCATTTTTGGAAATTGTTGTAGGGCAGTTGCACGAGGCGATTTTAAAAACTCGCGAGAGATTAGAAAAACTAGATATCGCGATGAAAACAAAGACAGATGTTTTTGGGCATCAACCTACTTTTGTGACGACTCTTTCCGATGTGGATGAAATTCGGCAAAAAATGGGCCCTTACGTCTCTTTAACAGTGACCTATCCGGATCAGGGTAAAATGTTTCCGGCCGGCGTGATTCAAGCTGCTGATTTAAGGAAATCGATTTTGGGAACTGTATCGCTTCGGGATTTTTGCAACCGCGATGAGATGACGATCCCTGCGTATCTCGATGTGATCTCTGTCATCGATCATCACAAAACGCAATTGCACACGTTTGCCCCTCCCTTTGCCGTGATTGCAGATGCGCAATCGAGCAATACGTTAGTTGCAAGGCAAGCCTTTGAGATCAATGATCAGCATAGTTTAGGCGGGCAAACAGGGGAGTCGATAGAAAAGCAGATCAAGGTTTTGAGTAAAAATTCTTCCTCTTCCTCAAGTCGTCTTTTGCAGCGCTTATTGAATAAGCGCAATCTATGGAAGAAAAACTCTCCTTTTTTCATTGATCCGGAGAGGGAATATACCGAGTATCTCCATTTTCTCTATGGAATCCTGGATGATACCGATCTTTTGAGCAAGGTGAGCGTTTTGGATGTCGAGTGCGTAGCTTCTCTTTTAAATCGGATGAAATCGATTGCAACAGGGGAAGAGGTTGAAGTGATTTCTCTCGACGACATTCCGAAAGATAAACATTTCCCTAAGAAAGCTGCGAAAAAGATTTTGCAAACGGAAGAGATGTATTCTTTGTATAAGAAAGTATACGACCACCGGGAAAAGGAAGTGGCTCTCCAAATCTTGCAGGGAGCAAAGGGGAGTGTCTCGCAGATTTTTGCGGATACAAAAACGCAAAATGGATGTTGCAGAGTGGGCCAAACCAAGATATTTGCAAGGAATTTTTCCGGGTTTACTAAACATGCGACAGATATTCGACACGTTTGGCTTGAGGAGGCAAAAAAAATTGCGAAAGAAAAGCCTGAGGTTGATTTGCATATCCATATGGTGAGCACGATTGTGAGCGCAGATGAGGTGTACAAGGGAACGGATATTCATTATTCACATAAAGATGAAATGTGGATTTGGATCCCGGATCAAGAGATTGCGATCGAGCATCTCAAGAAATTTCTCTCTTCGTTTCAATTATCTCCCGGACTTAAAGGAAATCCCGTTGAGGTTGAATGTGTAGGAGACAGAGCGCAGGAGTATTTGGATTATTTTAAAGAGAGTTTCTTGAATGTCCCGATGAAGAAGGTGTCCGGAAAGGAGTCTTTTGTGATTTTACGGTATAAGGCAGGCTCTCTTAATTCTAGAAAGGCGATGATTTCCCCCTTCTTGCCGACTCTCTAAAGAGAGGCGAGGGGACTTCCTCGCCTCTTTGATAAAATTATTTATCTTCGATGATTTCGAGGCTTACACGGATGCCGTTGCGGCTTGCTACAGACATCAAGAGGGTTCGGATCGCGTTGATTGTTTTCCCTTTTTTCCCGATGATTTTTCCAATGTCGGATTTTTCTACGGCCAGTTCAATAATGAGAGTGTTTGTCCCCCCAATTTCATTGATGCGTACTTGATCAGGGTTATCGACAAGATTCTTTACGATGTATTCAACAAATTCTTTCATGGTGCATTACCTGTTTCGGTTTGGGCGTTCGAGAGGTTTTTCCTCTTTGAGAAGAAACTCTACAAAAGATCCTCTTTTTACTCAATAGACCTCTTTCGAAAGAGGTCTAAGGGACCACTTCTTCAAGAATGGGAGCGCAGGCCTGAAT
>CAZQNB010000053.1:9182-10599 GCA_964594545.1 uncultured bacterium
TTTCGAAAGAGGTCTAAGGGACCACTTCTTCAAGAATGGGAGCGCAGGCCTGAATGCCACATAATTTTTGCAGCCAAGGTTTAAAATCTTCCGGTATGGGCGCTGTAAAATGGAGAGGCAACTGAGTCGTTGGGTGGGCGAAGTTCAATCGATAGGCGTGAAGCAAGATTCTCTCGGGGCGATGTGTTTGATTTGCTTTATGGCTCCCGTAAATGGGATCTCCTAAGATAGGGCACCCGATATGTTTCATGTGCACCCGGATTTGATGCGTTCGCCCTGTTTTGGGGCGGATAATAACAAGGCTGATCTGATCATTGAAGGCAAGGGTCTGCACTTCGCTAATCGCCTCTCTTCCATCAGAGAGAATGGTCATTTCTTTCCGGTGTGTCGGATGGCGACCAATCGGAGCATTGATGAGTCCATTCATGGGCCTGCCAACGCAAATGGCAAGATAGGTTTTTTCCATTTTGCGCCCTGAGAAGGCTTCGATCAGCTTTTGTTGGGCGATCAGTGTTTTGGCAGCTATTAGGACTCCCGTCGTGTCTTTATCGAGTCTGTGGACAATCCCGGGTCTGAGGGGATCTTGGGCGGGAGCTATGTGTTCGCAGTGGGCAAGAAGGGCGTTGACAAACGTGCCGGACCAATGGCCCGGGGCCGGGTGCACGACCATGCCAAAAGGTTTGTTGATAGCCAAGATGTGGTTATCTTCATAAAGGATATTCAGAGGGATCTTTTCCGGGAGGAGGGACGGGCCGGGAAGCGCCTGAAAGCAGACCTCGATCTCATCTCCTTCTATAGGACATATTCTTTTTTTGATAGGCTCCCCATTTAAAAGGACGCAGCCGACTTCAATTAAGTGTTGGAAGTAGGTTCTTGAATAGGTGGAGAATCGAGCGGCCAAAAGCTTGTCTATGCGCTCTCCTTCTTCTTCTAAGGATACGAAAATGGTGTCGGACTGATCGATGGATTGCATAAAATTTAGAACTACGTAAGGAAATAGGTTCTTAGGGGCCTTTCAACAATAACTTTTAGAGCTGTATAGGACAACCCCTTTGCCGTATACTTTACATGAAATGGAGTATATTAGTCATCACCTTCGCCGGTGGAACTTTTTCTTAGCTTTCGTATTGCTTTGAGAGCTCTGGCCTGTTCGTGTTGAATTTGTGAATTAATTTGTTGGATGATGGCGTCCCAAAGCTTTTCAGCTTCAGGGCCTGTGAAATGCATCCCTAAGAATGTCAATGGTTTAGCTGTCATCTTTCCGTATTGTGGAGGAGGCGCTTTTGCTTTGTGACCAGTAGGTTCCGCGCTTGAAGGAGGAAGGTGTGGCGGCTTTGTGGGATCTGTCGGTTCAACCATTTATCTCTCCAAACCTTATAATACCATTTATGAGAAATAACTTTGAGTTGTAGCGTCA
>CAZQNB010000054.1:0-10347 GCA_964594545.1 uncultured bacterium
ATGAACTCTTGTGAAAGGGGTTTGCTAGACTCTAATCGAGGAAAATTATGATGTTAACAAGATGCTGTCGTTTCACAGCCGGATGGTTTCCGCGTGTTCATGGCGCCCCTCCGGTACCTGATCAAGTATCCTTGCCGGACCCCCAAAAAGTGAAACGGATAATTGGTCCGATTCTGCTGCCGAAAGGGGTAGTCATGCAGACAGTAGCGAGTATAGGACAAAAGCCATGCATTCGAGAACTTCCACAAAGCAATGAAGGCCATCCCACTTATGGGGTGGGTCCTGTCGAAGTGATCGATGAAAGTTCTGCTCAAAGGGACGGAAACGTGCAATATTTAGAGGGTCAGAAGAAAAGGTATAAGCAATTGACAGACAGTTACCTTCTCAGGCAGAGCTGTGCATGGTACATTAAAGCAGGAGCTGTCACCGGAATGACTCTTGGAGTTCTCCCTCCGATCTGCGTATTGATGGAGGTATCTACTTCGATAGATCCCGTTATGGTGGCAGCCATTGAAATCATTTCGATGACTTGTTTTCTAATGGGTAAATACTACAACGATTATAACGAGTGGGCGTTTGGCAAGGCACCGGAACATCTCAAAACATTCCAAAGGAACTTGGAGGTCTGGAAAAAACATCCTGCGCAAGAGACTATCGATGGTAGAACCATAAATACACCGCATGACATTTTAAGAATTATGGATAAGGATCCGGTTGGAAACAATCTGTTTCATAAAGATGAAATAAATGCTCTGTTTGTTAATTTGATGGAAGATATTAAAAACAGAGTGGATTGCGCAAACAACTCCCTAGTAGATATGATAGCATCGCAGCGGGTTGATTGGACCGCAGCGTTTTATTCGGAAAATAAAATCAGCAAAAATGTTATTGATTGTTTAAAACAATGTCGATTTGAAAAAATTCAATTGGTTATAGATTATGTTGGAATTTTCTCGCAACTGCACGATCGATTAAAGACCCATCAAGCTGGGGCAAAGACTTTGATGAATCGGATCGATCAAGAGGAAGAAAACGAAATCAATGCTGCTGAATCGAATAGGGATTCAGCGCTCAGACCCTTGCAAAACCAGCGCGATGACTTACAAAATGCAGCATGGGTAATCCAACAGGGGTGTATTAGAAAGCTTCGTTCACCCCAATCAGCCGCTGAAAGAGATGCCTATAAGAGGTCAATTGAAACTTATAGAATGGCTTATAATGCGGCTTATTACGCGGCGGACGTTTTCTATGAGGAACGGGCGGCGCCAATTGAACTCCGATGTGCTGACATTATTGCAGAAATTCAAGAGCGTGCTGACGAACGAAGAAAGTGTACACATGAGCAAATTTGCCAGAGGTTTGCGGAGTCCGGGATCATGGAAAAGACGATATCTTCTTTCAATAGTTTTTATGATGCATTGGTTCCTCTCAAGCTAGACCGAAGACACCTCCTGGCTTGAACGTCCACATCAGTAACTATGACGATGAACTCATTGGCATGGCGGGCCTTCGGAAATTCTAAAGCCACTATTTAAGCAAGAGTTTGAAGGAATTCACAAACTGAAGAAATACGTTCTCTTCTAACGAACCTTTCTTCCCTTCCATGGCGATGAGAAATAGCTTATTTCCGATCATCAAGGCCTGCCCACGGAAATAACTTTTCTCATTTTGAACTAAAAAAGTCATCGCCGGATGTCCGTCCACATCGATCTGTTTAGAAAACACGAGAGCGTTATCGGGATTATGACCCACAATGCCACTAAGCAATCCTTCCACACCGATCATTTCATTGCCGGCAGATAAAGGCGTTGGATAGGTGGCAACAAGGAGCAAAAAGACCCCTTTTGACTCAAATGGGGAAAGGTAAACATCGTAAAAGAGTTTTTGGCCTTCGGGAAGATTCAAAGCCTGCTGGAGCATTTGGGGGGACGTTGGAAAAGAGATCAAGCACTCTCCCCCTTTCGCATAAATCTGTTTCCAAGTAGGCGTGACATCTGCATGAGCTACCGATCTAAAAAACAGATGAGCCATGAATAGCGTGAGAGCCAAAATCCAAATCCCTACTTTTTTCGTCGCTTGAGTTTTCATGTGGTTTCTCCAAAGATTTTGGGCTGAGAAGAAAGCTTCTTTAGGTTGAGGATCTAAATATGTATTTATTCAATACAATGAATTTAAACCTTTCATGCCTAGAAGCTTTCATCTCAACTCAAAAACCTCATATTGCTTGTGAATAGATCATTTTCCCCTCTTGGAGTATCTGAAACGCAGCGCCAACAGGAGCTGATTGTTCAGCAGACACACCCAAGATCACCATGCATATATAACTTAAGATCCCCAGGATAATTCCAAGGAGAATCCCTGCGATCACCACATTACCGATAGCCCGAAGGATTGAAAATCCCTGCACTTCCGCTAATGCGTTCAAATAGATCACAAGCGACCAGATCGATAAGACAACCTTACCCAACAAGAGGGCAAGTAAAAGGATTGCTTGCGCTTGAGGGAATATCGCTTGTCCCCCTGCCGGCACCGCAAATAGAGCAGAGCCGAAAACAATCAACATCACAACCCAAATAAGGCCGCTAAATAAGATCGGTACGCAAGACCAAGCATACGCTGCGCGAACCGTCTGAAAATCTCCCATCCCCTTTAGCCATCGCCCCGTCCACGAAACCATCCAACTCCAAATGGCAAATATAATATAACCCCAAATCGGAGCGATCACTAAAGCAAGAATAAAAAGAGGAACTATCCCTAAAACAGAGCCAAGGGAAAAGGACTGAAAAGTCCCAAGCAACGAAGAAAATCCGTAAATTGCAGCCAAAGTCCAAAGGCTACGGTTTGGATTTTTTGCAACGATGCGACGAATTGTTGCTCTTGGAGACAACCAAATGGTAAGCCAATTACTTTTTCCCAACATATTCACTCTCATCATCGCTTTTAAGTCGTTAAACTTATTTTAGAATTATATTAATTAATAAATCAAACTATAATTAAAATAATCCCCAACAATTATAACTTAAACAACTTGCGAAACAAAAAATGAATTGGAATTAACCACAGAGCCTCCGGACCGGACAAAAAAAGGGACAAGATCGATCGCCCCCGAATCTAGGCCCCGGATCGTGTTATACCAATCGCAGCAAATAAATTCATATTTAAGCCGCGTGAAAGCGTCGAAAATCGAAGATCGTAAGTGGCATTGTATGACTTCATACTATGCCACTTACGATCTTCGATTTTCGACGCTTTGACGCGCTTAAATATGAATTTATTTGCTGCGATTGGTATTATTATTTTTTTATCCGGTACAGAGCACACAGGCGAAAAAACCCTGAGCCCTACTGAGAAGATGATATTACGGATTAGCAGGAGGGGTATTGGATACCTTTAACTTGTCACCCGAAGGAGGCTCTAGATCATCGGCTATATCCTCTTCCGAGCCATCAAAATCGAATTCCTGCACAGAAAGGATTTCCTCGTCCTGGACTAAGCCAACAAACTGTTCGTCATCAACAACAACAAGGTGCGAACCATCGTCTGTTTCAACTAGTTCTAAACCAATTGGGCTGTATGCGATGAGAAAAGCTGAACATATCCAAATCATAATCTAAAGAATAGCCTATCGAACGATCTTTTGCAATACGTCTTGAATCTTAGGGTATTGGAACACAAAACCGGATTCTAACATTTTTCTAGGAATCACATGAGCGCTAGCAAGTAGAAGCTCATCTGCCATGTCTCCAAGCAATCCCCGAAGAATCTCCGCCGGGATTTTTAAAAAGTGGGGACGATGCAATGTACGAGCAAGCTCCCGAGAAAACGCCTCTTGCCGAATGCAAGTGGGCGCAACAAAATTCACAGGCCCGGAAATGTCCGCATGGATAATAAAATCCATGGCGCGGATTAAGTCCTCTAGAGCAATCCAGCTCAAAAACTGGCGGCCGGTGCCTAGTACGGCTCCCATGCCGTATCTATAGATGGGCTCCATTTTGGCAAAAGCTCCCCCATTTTTCCCCAAAACCATTCCAAAGCGCGTTTTCACCGTTCGAATCCCGATTTTTTCAAGAGGTCGGCTGGCCGCCTCCCATTCTCGACATACAGAAGATAAAAACCCATTTCCTGCCTCGCTTGTTTCGTCGAGAATCTCCTCTCCCCGATCTCCATAAATCCCGATGGCAGAGGCTTGAATAAAAAGTTTCGGAGGCTTGGATAAAGAAGAGAGAATTTGGGAAAGGAACTTTGTTCCCTCAATTCGACTGTTTTTAATTTTCTCTTTTTTCTTTTCACTCCATCTTGTGAAAGAAAGAGGTTCTCCGGCTAAATGGATGACCCCATCAAACCCTTCGAACAAATCCTTCCCGGCTATTTTGTTTTCCGGATCCCAAAAAATAGATGTAGAGCTACCTTGAGAATGGCTTAAGGAAATAACAGTATGACCGTTAGATACTAAAAATGAGACAAGAGGAGCCCCAACAAATCCTGAGGCCCCGGAAATTAAAATGCGCAAAGGAAGACCTTACCGACCCTTTTTAGAACAGCAGCTGCAGTTTGGTCCACATTTGCAATGACCGCAGCATCTGCAAAGCATACCGATCCCGAGCAATCCCGCAATCCCCACTAAACCAAAGATAAAGCGAGTTAAGCCAGAATGCATTCCGCCGAATAGATCAGCCACTAAGTTATACTTGAAAAAGCCAACTAAACCCCAGTTCAAAGCACCGATAACCATGAGTAACAAAACAACAAAGCGCACACCTTTCATACAATACTCCTTAAGTACTTAAGACAATGCAAGCGCCCAAATCCCCATATAGACCTATGGCCCTGGAAGCCCGCCTAATCCTCATGTTAAAAGAAATTTGAACAAAAGTCATTAAGAACCTGTTCAAAGGAGTTCTTGGGGATTGATTGTTATAAACTTATAAGATAGATTCAAAAGAAATAGAGCTTCCCGACAGGACCAAAGACATGCCAGACTTCAATATGAACCAGCTAAAAAGGCTTTGCCGTATCGATTGCTCCCCCGAAGAAGAGGAGGATTTGAAAACAAGCCTGACTCGAGTTCTTGAGTATGTAGATAAACTTACAGAGGTAGACACAACGGATGTAGAACCTTGTCGGTTTGTCCACCCAACGATCCATAAAACGCAAATGCGGGAAGATGTAGTGCAAGACCTGCTTCCTCGGGAACAATTTCTTGGCAATGCTCCCGATCAAATCGGAGGAATGATCCGAACTCCCCCCGTTTTAAAATCATAATCACCTAAGCATATTCGGATAGAGGGATTTAAGAATCCGAGCCCCTTCTTGATTTCCTGATTCACACATGGATCGATACCCTTGTATGATCACAATATTCTCTTCTGTCGAAGTATCATGAATAGATCTCTTCACAACGCCCCGCCCAAAAATCTGTGTCAATAAAGGCTCAGAATCTGCCTGAACAAAATGTCTCCCATTCCGATCCGTTTGCTCAAAGGGTAAACCGGGAACTTTTGAAAGAAAAAAAGCCATCACGCGTTTCTCAGCTTCGGGTATAGAATTTTTAGCTTTGCGCTCATTCTGAATTGCACTTACTTCTCGAGTTACATTACGATCTGTTAGGCTAGAAACTGAACTGCCACTACCTAATTCAAGCTGTTGTAAGATAAGGTAAGCAATATGATCCTTAACATTGGACCAAGAAACCCGAGGACCTTGGTGCGTTTCCTCCCCCCTTAAAACCCTAGTCGTATTAAAAACACCAATAGTCATAAAAATCCTAAATTATAATTGTTATTCAGATATATATTTTAACAAAGACACAAAATTAATACAAACCGACAAAATACGAAGATGACGTTCGGTATATGATTCCTAAAGAAATAAAGTCTTATATCCAGATATAATTTCTCTTACCCATGTATAGTATAAATTTTAAATCCCCACGTTCCTTCCTCAACCTATTAAAACTCTGCCCTTTCCTCTGCGCTGTCTTATGCGCTGCAGAGGAAATCACGGTAGACCTTCGCAATCCTACGTACAAAAACGGGATTCTTTATACGAATGAAGGGGGCGTAATCCAAAATCAAGACATTCGGATCCAAGCAAAACACATCCAGTATACCCAAAAAAAAGAGGTAAGTCCAGAGATTCACAAGATTGAGGCTGAAGGAGATCTGATGATCCAATACAAAGGCAAGGCCTATGTGGGGAGCGAGCTTGAATACGATTTTCTCACAAAAACAGGGGTGATTTTTGATGGGAAAACAGCAGCTTCCATGTGGTTTATCGGCGGGGATCAGATTTTCCTAAAAGAGGATGGCGGCTATCGAGTCAAAAATGTATCGGTCACCACATGTGAGAACAAAGATAGCTCTTGGGATCTGCATGCGAGAAGAGTCAATGTTTTAAAACAGGAGCTTTTTGAAGCGAAAAAAGTCCGTTTTCGGATGTTCAAACTCCCCCTTCTTTGGCTCCCCTCCTTCAAAGTGAATCTCAAAAAGTTTAAAGAGCCCATATTTCGCTACACGGTGAACTGGGACAAGGGGCAAGGGCCTAGAGCTGCCATCCGATATCAACTCTATTCATGGCAAGATTTCGCTCTTTACGGCAGGCTCGAATACCGGTGGAGTACCGGATGGGGCGGCTCTATAGAAACCGAGTATTTTCCCGATAACAAAAGAACCACGTTTGTCACCCGAAGTTATCTTGGGAAGGACAGGTTAGAGACAGCTCCCGATGCGATGCGAAGATATCGCCTTCAGGGCGTTTTTCATACATCATCCGAAAGTGGCAAAACAACAGCCGATCTCATCTGGGACAAATATAACGACGTCAGGATGCCGACAGTTTTTAAACCGGATGATTTTGAAGTAAGCACAGCAAAAAGAACTCTTTTGTACGTTCGCCATGAAGAAAAGTCCCTCCTCACCGCTTTTAAAGTCCGGCCGAGAGCCAACCCCTTCGAATCGATCAAACAAGATCTCCCCTCCCTTTATGTGCAAATGCACCCCATCGCAATTGGCAATAGCGGCATCTACAACTTTCTCTCGATGAAAGCAGCCTACGTTGATTTCGCCTATTCCGATCAACTTGTACAATCGCTCCACGATTTTAGATCTGCAAGAATCGAGCTTAAAGAAAAGCTCCATAGACCCATTCCCATTGGCGCGTTGACCGTCACGCCATTTATCGGATTTCACGACATCTATTACAGCAACAGCGAGTCGCATAAAGCTAAAAATGTGGTATTTCTAAACTATGGCTTCGATGTATTTGCGAGAGGATATAGAAAATTTTCTCACTATAAACATGTTCTCGAACCGTATGCGGGATTAAGCTCGCTTACCCGTCCATCGGCATCTCCGGATGAGCACTATATTTTTTCGATTGCGGATGGATATGAAAAAATCAATCAGCTGCAGATCGGTATGCGCAATCTTCTCTTCTCTAAAAAACGACCTGGGAAAGAAGCTTCCTTTTCAGCAGATTTTTATGCCAATGCCTTTTTTAAAGACGCGACAATTCCGCAGTTCATTCCAAGGATGTATCTCCTTTTAAACTGGCGTCTTCCCTCTGTCCATTTTACATTCCACAACTGCTGGAACATAAGACACCATCTTCTGGATTATTCTAAAGCGCGCCTTCTTTGGACGATTAGTGAAAATGTAGCCTTTACCGTTGAAGCGAGATACCGATCTAAATACGACTGGAGAAAGGCAGACCACGAAAATTTTATTCTTGATGTGACGAGATCTGAAACGCAACTGCTTCTCTCTCCCCTGTCAGACAGGAGAGTCTCTGTCCTCACATCCCTCTTCGTCCGGTTAACGCCTCTATGGGAATTGCAAGGATCGACAATTAGCGGTTTTTACCGAGACTCAGAAACACCCTACACTGAAGCCAAAGTAGATCTATCGACCTGGGTCAGCTCTTCTTTCAAAGTGCGCCTCTCTTACAGCCACGTCAGAAATGACGATAGAGTCAGCTTCCATATTGACTTAATTAAGAAACCACAGTGACGAGAATCTTGTTCTTCTTTCCTACGCCAATGACAAGATACGTATCATCGATCAGATGAGAGGCCTCAATGACAAAAGAGACATCGGCCACCTTCTCGTTATTGAGATAAGCGCCTCCATTCTTAATGAGACGCGAGGCTTCTGATTTGCTCGGCGTCATCCCAAGTCTGGTTGCCAAATCGGAAAATTTTTGACCCACCACTTCGCTTCGAGAAAGTGTCTGATTGGGCATGTCGCTTGCAAGTTCTCTTAATACAGCTCCGCTTAATTTCGCCTCAGATCCCGGCGCCATCGCACTCGATCCTCTAATAGCGGAATCAACCCCTTCCTTGCCATGCACAAAGAAGACAACCTCTTCGGCGAGCTTTTTTTGCGCTGTATTGGGAATGTATTCCGGGGACTTCATTGCATTTTCCATGGCATGGATCTCCGAGACAGGAAGAAACGTAAGCATTTTCAAAAGGCGGATCACATCGGCATCAGGCATACGAACAAGATATTGATACAAATGGTACGAAGAGAGCCTGTCTTGAGATAGCCAGATCGCCCCTTCTTCCGATTTTCCAAATTTTTTGCCATCGCTCCGGGTAATCAAAGGAAATGTAAGGCCATAGATCGTGTTTTCACCAAGCTTTCGGTTAAACTCGATGCCTGCCGTAATATTGCCCCACTGATCGCTTCCGCCCATTTGCAAAGTGACGCCATGATGTTTATTTAAATAATAAAAATCATAGCCCTGAAGAGTTTGGTAGCTAAATTCTGTAAAACTCATCCCCTCTTCAGACTGGACTCTCGCACGAACGCTCTCTTTTGCCAGCATAGGCCCGATCCGAAAATGTTTTCCGACATCGCGCAAAAAATCAATTAACGACATGCTTCCGAGCCACTGCTGATTATTGAGCACTTTGGATCTCGGCAAAATCTTATGAAAAAAGGCTTCCAGACGCCCCACATTAAAGGCCAAAGTCTTTTCATCGAGAAGAGGCCTTTCCAAGCTCTTGCCGGAAGGATCTCCCACTCTTCCTGTTGCGCCGCCTAAAATCGCAACCGGCGTATGCCCGTGCTTTTCAAACCAAGACAAAGCCATGATTCCCACTAAATTTCCAAGATGGAGACTGTCCGCTGTTGGGTCAAATCCGATATAGACAGAAATGGGCTTTTCTACATGATTCTTGAGCTCTTCGCTGGTCATCTGATCGATGAAGCCACGCTCTAAAAGGGACGCAATGACATTTTTCATGGGAGTATCTTACCAATCTTCGGCATAAATGGCCAAGGCTCAAAAATTTTTTATCCGCCTCTGGCAGAAATTTCTTTAGCCAGCTTCTGCACTCTCGAGCTAAGAGTGGCCGCATTTTGATTTTGATCAAAGAGCCGTATTTCTTTCTTCTTAAGAGTGACTCTATCCATAGAATTTAACGAGATCCATTCATGGATCTTTTCAATTGTTTGAGCAAGCGCTGATGCAGTAATCAATGAATCTTGCTTTGCCCACTGCTCTTGAAGCTTTTTTCTCGCCTTAAGAGTCTTTGAACTTTCCGGCGCAATTATCTTTTCCATAACCTATCCCTTCCCCTGATAGAGATTATAAAATTCCAATTTAAATTTCCACTAGTAAAGTTTCTGGTTATTTTCTATGCTAAAAATGTATGGACTTAGAACAAGCAAAAAAAGCAGCTGGTGAAAAGGCGGCAACACTCATTGAAAACGAAATGATTGTTGGCCTTGGAACGGGAAGTACAGCTGCCTATTTCATTCAAGCTTTGATACAAAAATGTAAGCGAGGCCTTCGCATTAAAGCTGTGGCAAGCTCGCACAGATCCTTCGAAATGGCTAAGGAAGGCGGCATCCCTGTCTTTGAAATCAATGAAGTGGGCCACATCGATGTCACAGTCGATGGCGCAGACGAAATCGACCACCAAAAACGGATGATCAAAGGCGGCGGCGGGGCGCATGTTAAGGAAAAAATACTTGCCTATGCAAGCGCTGAAATGATCGTGATTGTGGATGAAAGCAAAGTCGTACAAACGCTAGGAACGGCAAAGCTCCCCGTCGAAATCATCCCTTACGGATCTCTATTCACAAGAAAAAAAATTGAAGCCCTTGGGTTCTTTGGCAAATGGAGGACAGCAAAATCCTCTCATCTAAATCAAGAATTATTCATTACCGAAAACGGAAACTATCTTCTGGATATTGAGCTTAAAACGCCTCTGATAAGCCCTGAAAAAACAGATGAACTTCTTTTACAAATCCCCGGAGTTGTGGATACGGGTTTCTTTTTCAAAATAGCAAAAAAAGTGATCATCGGAAAATCCGATGGCTCTGTGACCTATCTTTAATA
>CAZQNB010000055.1:0-10071 GCA_964594545.1 uncultured bacterium
CCTGCTGTGGCTTCAAACTTGGCGTAGGTTCCAAGCAGGCTATACATAAAATGTCGAGGCGCTGTCTTAATCATGATCTTATCGTTTTACGGATCGTTCGAGGACTTTGCGAATTAAATCGCTTTGCTCTGAAATCATCTTTTTAATGGAGTCGTTGACCGAGGACATATTTTGAATCACGGTCTGCATTTTTGTAAAGATTTGCTGTAGCTGCGTGCGCAACTTGTCAATGTGCGAGCCGATCATTGTTTTTAATGCAGAAAGCTGCTCCTTATCAATCTCTTTCCCTTCCTCAAGATTGATGAGATTAATCCCTCTGTCTTTTAGGTTTTGAATTAAATCCCTGGCGGAAGAGGTAAGTTTCGGATTTTCTGCGTTAAGGCTTGTAAGTTCGCGGGAAAGATCGAGAAGAAGATCGATCGACCCGATGAATGTATTGGACTCTGTTTCCATTCTCTTAAGATCTTCTGTCGATTTTTGTTCAAACGCAATACCCGCTTCGATCATCGCGCTTGCCGGGTTAAGATTGTTTAGAATGGATGTGGCAACTGCGTTCGTCGCCTCTTCAACAGGAGAGAGGGGTCTGTCTTTGAATGTGTCGATGAGAGAGTCTGGAAAAAGACCTTGTATCGGCTCAATTCCGTCTAGTCCTATTGTCATATACACCCCATGTATAAAGTTTTTATTTGCTAACGTCTTGTGGCAAAGCGTTTACGCCAGTCCATTTACGGGAAAAGAATAGTTGAAATCGCAATTGACGTCAATAAGGGTGTTTTTGTTTCGCAATTATTAAATTAACTTAATAAACAGAACATACAAGAGGTCTTCTCTTCATTGTCTTTTCGTTAAAAAGATTTGATAGGCATGGAGAAGAAAATAGCAGGATTTTAGGATAGACAGGATGAAAAAAGCTGCATTGCAGCTTTTTTCATCCTGTCTATCCTAAAATCCTGCTAATTCTCTTTTTTTTCGTGTATACCGAAGATCTATCAAATCTTTTTAATGAAAAGCCCCTGACTGATTATTAAATAAAACTAAAAAAACTCTTTACTCGTTCAATATTCAATATTATGGTAAAATAGTCTCAGTTATTAACTAACAAAGGAATAATTATGTCAATCAAAGCAACATTAAGTGCATTTCAAAATAAGTTTGTTCGTCCTGCTCTCGAGACCGTTCGCTATGCGGCACTCCCTATCGCCACAAAAGTCAAGAAACACGTGGAGAGGAATACAGGTAGTTACAGCTTGCTTGCAGAGGTCTCTGCGATCGGTGTCAGCGGATTCGTGATAGGACACCAAGTACAAAGCAATTGTTCCCCATTTGAAGGAGAATCTCTCCTCACCTTTAAAGCGCGCAAAGTTGTAGGTTTTATGGCAGGAGCTGTTGTAGGTTGTTCTATCCCATGTGCAGGTCTCATAGCAACAGAATCCTTCGCAGGTACTGCAGCAGGTACGGTAGCTACCCACGTTATTGCACGACAATTCTTTAACGGAAACGTTGCTGCCGCAGTAAAATCTATGACCCAGGGAATTTCTAGCGCGCACGGCCAAGTCTACGATCCACAAACCAAAACGTTCAAACCAAAATCATAAGAACAACAGTAATCTCAATAAGACACGCCCTCCGGAGGGCGTGTCTTTATTCATCTTCCTTACTCAATATTCTCCAAAACTCGTCAGATGGAATATCTTCTTGAGGATTTCTTTCTTTTAGTCTTTTTTCTGTAACCGACTGTAGATCAAAATATTGCAAAACTCGCTTCCAAAAAATGTACAAAGTCGAGGTTAAGAAAAATCTTTGCTCGTCCAATATTCAGGATTATAGTAAAATAGTTTTATCAATTAACAAATAAAGTAATAATTATGTCAATCAAAGCAACATTAAGTGCATTTCAAAATAAGTTTGTTCGTCCTGTTGCAACAAAAGTCCAGCAACACGTGAAGAGGAATGAAGATACTTACAACGGCTTTAGATCTCTCGCTGTGATGATTTCCAGCGGATTCGTGTTGGGATACCAAGTGCAAAATGATTGTTCTCCAGGTAAAGGAGAATCTCTCTTCTCCTTTAAAGCGCGCCAAGCTGTAGGTTTTGGAGCAGGATTTGCTCTAGGCTTTGTTCACCCGCGCGAAGCTTTCCGCCAATATCGCTCCTTCGCAAAGGGTGTAGTACATACAGTAGCTGCCCATGTTGTTGCACGACAATACTTCAATGGAAACCTTGGTGCCGCATTACAACCTGTGGACCGGATAGTTGTTAGCGCGTTGAACCAAGTCTACGATCCACAAACCAAAACGTTCAAACCAAGATCACAAGAACAACAGTAATCTCAATAAGACACGTCCTCCAGAGGGCGTGTCTTTATCACCGATAAATCTCTCTTCTGTGGCCTACCTCTATGATCAGGATTTCTAGTATGTGGTCGTGAATTGCGTAAATAATGCGATAATCCCCGCATCGAATTCGGTATTTTGAGGGCGAAGCTCCGCTGAGTTTGACACATCCACTAGGTCTCGGTTCAAACGCTAATTCTTCAATTTTGATTTTCATCTGAATTTGAATGTCTTTTGAGAGTTTTTGAAAATCTCGAAGACAGGCTTTGTCAAACATAACATTATATTTTGTCTTCATCTTCCTTGCTCAATATTTTCCAAAACTCGTCAGATGGAATATCTTCTTGAGGATCTCTTTCTTTTAGTTTTTTATCAGAACGTTCTGAGAGAATCTGATCTTCGTAATCTTCAATAGCCTGAAGAATCAAATCTGTGGCGAATTCTTTTAAAGACACCCCTTTTTCCGCGCAAATCATCTTTAAGTAGGGGTACTCACTTCTGGGGAATTCAAAATTTATTCTAATATTATTTTTCATGGGGGGTTTCTCCTTGTTCTCTATTTTATCAGAAGTGAGTATGTGAGTAAATGAGTAAAAACTCCAAAAATGCGAGAACAGTCATATCTATTTGGTTGTTAGTTGCTTATGAATATCTTCAATAGGTGTGCGCCCATCTGAAGGTAAATTTCCCTTGTTTTTGTTCAGAGGTTTGATCGCTTTCTAGGATCCAAGAGGTGCCCCCTTTGCCTTCCACTTCAATGCTGATGTTGCCCCCGCTATTTTCAGCCCCTTGCGAGTAGGAAACTAAGACGCCCTCTGTGACGTATTTGCCGACTTGAACGGCGATGGTCTCTCCGCTTTCGGAGGTTGGGCTCGATACCGTGACAATCTGGATCCGATCGATCCCTAAAGATTTTTTGGTTTGCTCTAAGATGCCCGGCCCTTCGCCTGCAAATGAGGCAATGGAGGTGGCGAGTTGGAGCGCTTGAAAACTGTTGATTTCAGCCAAATCTTGCCCAAAAAGGAGATACGACATGATTGTCCCCATCGGAAGGGGGGGAGAGGATTGGAGGGTGATTTGCGGGTTATTTAAAGGCCCTTTGAGATGCGCTGTGACAAGCACATCTTTAATTTGAATCGATGCCGCAAGATTGAGATAGGGGGGGGCGCCGATCTCACCGCTAAAGCTCAAGGATCCTTCGGTCAATTTAAAATTTCTTCCGGAAAATAGAAAATTTCCTTTAATGAGCTCGATTTTCCCTTTCGCTCCGATATCGGTTTGCGTGCCTCCCACTTCAAATTTCCCTTTCCATTCCGATTCAACACCTCGCCCGGAGATGAAAATACCGTCCGGAGCATCAACGGATAGGTCAAGATGGAGGGGATAGGGGGTCTCTTTTGGCAATGTAAACAAAAACGGCGGGGCGGTTGCGTGTTTATAGACAACTTGCAAATTCGGGAGCTTTTTCGGGATGTGCGAAGGGATTGTGATATCGCTTTCTAAAATATCGAGATGCCCGGTTGCGATCGCCTCGGTTAGGTTCCCTGTGATTTGGATTTTCCCATCCGCTTCTGTCGTGATGAGATCAAACGTTGCGTAATTAAATCTCGTAAACGTTGTATCGAAAACAAAGGGGAAGTCTTTTTCAGGGAGGAGATCGATTTTTCCGGTTGCTTCAAAAGAGCCCTTTTTTTGTGAGTCTTGGGCGGTAAGCGACGTGAGTTCGAAAACTGTTTTAGCGGCAATAAAGTTCGCTTCAATGTTTTGCAGCTCTGTTCCTGTAAGATAGTTTTGGTAATAGCCGTTTGAAAAGTCGCATCTGCCAAAAAGATGGGGGTGTCTTAGCGTATTTGACAATGTGAGATCGCAATGGCACCCCCCTTCAACGCGGTGTGTGCCGAGATTGAAAAAGTCGAGGAATTCTTCCACATTCCCATCGAGGGTAAAGTGGCCTAACACATCTTTAGAATAGAGAAGCTCTGCCGTAAATGGCCAAATTTCAAAATGGATAGGAAGTGAGAGACTAAGACTTACAAGTGGCGCCTCTCGAACAGAGAGAGATCCGTTGATTTCAAGGAGATCTCTATTGAAATGGCCGCTCATTGCCCCTGCTGCTTTGCGAGGGTTTTCTTCTCCCAGAAGACGCATTTCTAGATTTTCAAGGTTCGCGGTGAGTTCTCCTCGAAGTTTTTTCTCTTTTTCTTGAATCGATAGATCTAGATTAAATGCGCCGACAACTGCCACATCCAGCGGGTTTAGCGAGAGAAAATCGACGGGCAGGTTTTTGATGTTCAACGTGGCTTGCGACGAGTCTTCTTCCCGATTGATGGCAGCTTTGATCGTGGCGTCAGCAATCTGAAGAGAAAAATCGCGAAGGCGCAACACTTGCCGAGACATCACAAAATTGGCAGGCGAGGGGAGGAGAAGGGGATGATTGAAAAAAGATCCGGTCATGCTTTGGAGTGATACGATGAGAGTTTTTTCCTTCAAGCTCCAAAACCCGTTTACATCAAGTTCCAGAGGGTGCTCCCATTTTCCGTTTAACATGATTTGGAAAGGCCAGTTTTCTTTTTCCTTGGAGGTTTCGATGAAAGCTGAGTCAATGGTAAGGTTTTTCCACTGCCCATTTTCAATATCGCAGATCACCATCCCTTCGAGATCTTTTAGAGGCGTTGTGATGTCTGAGTGGAGAATCACTTTTTTGGCTGAAAAATCTTCATAGTGGGCGTCAGTAATGATCGCATCGAACCGAAATGTGGGGGTTTTTTCTATGTATTCGCCGCTGATTTTGCCTGTAGCCTGCCCGTAGATTGCAGGGAATAGATCATGGAGCTGCTCTGCTACAAAAGACGCGTCTGCCGTGATGATATTGTCCGGATCAATGCTGATCTCTCCGTTTACTGTACCTACGGGAGATTTAATCTCTCCATTTGAGAGGGTAAGTCCGATCCCTTTATTCCATGTAAAAGGAATCGTAGATTCCCAATCATGGTTTAAAAAATGGGCGCTTGTAGAGGATGATCCTTCTATGAATCCTGTTTTGTACAAAGACCTGATTTGTCCTTGAACGCTTTCAATGCTTGTTTCCTCAATTTCAAGATTCGGCATACGGAAGTTTGCAAGGATTGCAAAATCACTTGTTTGTCCTGTGATCTCTACATTCGCTAGGATTTGGCCTCTGATTTTGATGGGGTCTTCAAATCCAAAGTGATCCGATCCGATGTGGAAAAAGCCTTTTGTGAGCCTCCCATTTGGATTTAAAGTAGCAAAACCTCTCACGCGGGCTAAGTCGGATGTTGCCTTTAATCCCTCTAAAGACCAGCTTTCATCGGCATTGCGAACCACTTTCCCGGAAAAACTCCAATCTGTGTCTAGAATTTTTACACGAGTGTCCGGATGAGCCACCCCTGTAGCCTCAATAACAATCTTTCCTTTTTTTGATTTATGTAATGAAAACGAGCCTGTTATTTGCGCCGCAAAGTGATCCAAGATTGAGGCATTGGTTAAAGAAAAAGAAGGGACGCTGAGGATGAATGTGGAAGGTTTTTGATTTGAGTCTTCTATTGGAGGGGAAGATTGTTTGATTTCCCAGTTTACGTTATCTCCAACGAGATTTGTGAAAATAAGTTCCCTCTTCCAAAGGCGAACAAAAGAAAGGTCGCTGTCGAGTTTTCCAAATGTGAGGATAAACTCGGGCGCGATGATCTTGACGCCTTTTAAATGAAGACTTGGAAATGTACTTTGAATGTCTTCGATTTGGATGTCCCATCCCGACTCTTGAATGTTTTTTTGCAGGTAGCCGAGCGTTTTTTCTTTGACCCAAGGGCTGTGGATGATCCCATCGAGAAGAGCTAAAACAAAGAAGAGAGTAAGGGTTATGATGGCAATTTTTTTCATCAGAATGATTGTCCTACAGATGCATAAATTTGGAAGCTGGAATCAATGGATTTTCTTCGGTTCAGCGGAAAGCCGATATCAAATCGAAGGGGCCCGAAAAATGCGAAGTATCTTAGTCCCAGTCCCACTGATGTAAACCACTTAGCGTCAAAGGAAGGCATTTCGGCATTTGTTACACTTCCCACGTCGATGAAGGGGACAACGCCGATTTTTTCCATGATCCGAATGCGCATTTCTGCGCTGCCGAAAATGGCCGATCTTCCCCCTAATGGCTTTGTCCCTTTAAGTGGGCTTACGGTTTGGTATTTATAGCCGCGCAGTTCGTCTTCAGATCCCCCTAAAAACAGCTTGGGAAGAGGGACGTTTTCTCTTCTTGTGCCAGCGATGGATCCCAGCTGCATTCTGAGGGCCAAAACGCATTTTTTATTGGGGAAAATGGGGATGTAAACGGTGCCTGTGAATCGTTGTTTGGCAAAGCGGACATTTGCGATTTGAAGCGATTGGTAGGGCGTGATCGAATAGGTGAGTGTGTAGCCGGATTTTGGGTCGATTTTATCATCGGATCTGTCGTATTTTCCAAAGAAAGGGATGCCAAGGAGGAAATAGATTCCGTCGGTTGCGCTTTTCGAGACGTTGACGTGATCGATTTTTAGCCCGGCGCTCACATATCCGTGGGGAAGCAAAGGGCGGTCGATGTAGTTGGCAAATCGGTACATGAACGAATAGTAGGCCGTAATCTTTTCGTGATTGACCTCGAAAAGGGCTCGATATGTTTGATCAAACGTGAGGAAGTCCGGTTTTTTAAAGGTGATATTTCCCTGGTATGATTTTTGGGCATACTCTGCTTTTACGCTTAGAATTTCTCCCATGCCGCGGATGTTGCGATGCGTCCAAGACAGGTTGCCCCCAAATCCGTTGACGGTTGCGTAAAAAGCTCCCAAAGCAATTTTTTTGTGTTTGGCTTCCGTAATGCGCATTTTTAATGGGAGGCCTCCCATTTCGTCAACTGTGTCCCCATGGGAGATGAGGACGGAGCTAAACAGTTCTGTTTTTAAGAGGCGCTCTTGTGTTTTGGCAATTAAATCGTTGTCGTAAGTGCACCCTTCTTTCCAAGAGAGTTTCCGCTCGATAAATCGAGGATTGATGTCTTTGATTCCAAAATAGGTTGTAGGTCCAAATGTGGCAAACGGACCTTCTTTAATGCAGGAATCGGCGCGCACGGTGTGATCTGCCATGTCGACTTCGACACGCCTTTTTTCAATGGAGGCCAAAGGATAGCCACAGCGAGAAAGTTCGCTTAAAACATTGAGCTCAGCGTTCACGATGTAGGGGGAGAGGGCCGGATCGCCGATTTTTACGCCGAGTTGCTCCGGGGTAAAAGGGCAACAGCCGATCACATCTGCGATTTGTGTGCAATCGCCCGCATACACATCGTATGATTTGAATGAAAATTGAACGCCCGGATGGATGTAAAGATCAACGCGGATGTTCCCTTCGATGTTTTCAATCGATGAGGTAATCGACGCGTCATAGTAGGCATAAGCATGGAGAATTTTGATGAGTTCAGGAATGTCTGCGTTGATTCGATAGCGAAGACCATTGATGGACGCGGGGGGTCTATGCTGCAGAGAAACAAGCTGCGAGTTTTCGAGCATAGCCTCTAGAGCTTTTCCATTATCCAAGCCAATGAAACGAACATCATAGGAGAGTGCGCAGGCGATGATCGGGCAGATAAAGAGAGAGAGTATAACTTTTCGCATGATTTCGCATATCGAGGCTAATGGGCCGTCAAACAGATATTGCCGAAATTAATTTAGCGAGTCAAGAGTCCGTTAGGGCTGTAAAAAAAGCTTGGGCCATCTACTTCAGAAGGCCTATGTTCTGTACCCTGTTCAACTGCTTCCAAAAGATCAGGTAGAGACCCGGGGAGCAACTCAGGAGTGAAGCTAAACCCGGAGCTTCTGAATTTAGAGCCGTAATGCAAAGAGGCGAGCCCTTCTGGAATACTGATTTTCAGAGAGCTTAGTTTTTTAATTTGCTCTTGTACACTAGAAAAATTTCTTCCAAATCCGCTGTGAACTTGAATATCTGGGGGAAGATAGTGAATGCCTAATTCTTTCGCAGTTTTGGCCTGCCACGCGTAGTTTGCGCCCCAATCACCCGGGCCATCAGTGTCGGCAAAAGGGTTTTTTGAACCGTTGCGCGATCCGTGAAAAGTAATGACGATCAGTTTGTGTTTTTTGTTGTAGGAAGAAAAACCGGTCGCGTCAGGATCTTGATTGTGAGCCCCGGTAGATCCAAGAAAAAGGGGAAACTTCTCATCCCAACCATTCTTGATCAGACTATCTTTTATCTCTTGGCATCGATCCGTTAACGAATCCCTCTCCTTTATCAACGAAGACAGAAGAAATGGGAATTGAGGAAAGTCAAGTCCGAGGAAATCTAGCGCTATCCCAGAATTTTCGTTACTTGCCTGGCCTCTTGGGAATTCCAGCCCCGCTTGTTAGGATAGATTCTGTTAATTCCTGAGCAAGGGTTATTCTCTTTGATTCCCATTCCGTGACGAGCTCTGATACAATGGATTCAAAGTTGGCTTCATAATTTTTTTGTAGGAACTCCATCCACAGTTCAGTAATTGATAGACTGAACGGATTTGTTGTCGATATATCGCCTTGTTGGATGAGCTCCCCTTCGTTGCTATAGATTTTTGTAGGGGGGGTGCACAAGATTTCGATCATTTGTCTTGTGTTTGACGTCTTGTCTAGAATCTCTGTTCCGATTGCATCGAGCTCCAATGCTGTTATATGTGACATGGCAGGATATAACATTCCCTCGCTTACAATAGGGAGCTTTAAGAGCTCTTTGAGGCGGTTTTGTAGATAGAGGAGAGATTCAATGGCATCTCCTAAATTTTTCTCCTTTACAATTTTTTGAGCAGCTTCATGAACAAGTTGTAATCGTTTATAGGTGATTAAAAAGAAAGAGAGTTCTTTTGGGGGAGAATGGCGTTGGAGTTCAATAATCTGTCTTTGAAGATCCATGCGATTGAGGGTGATTGTTATTCTGTCTTCGCAGGAAGCTAAAGCTTCATGGGTTAACGGGATTAAGACATCTCTTTTAAACGTGGAATTTTCTTGTGCGCATGCATTTAAAATATTCAATAAAGCAAACAGCACGCCTCCTTGAGATCTTGGGTTTTTAAAGTCGGCAGTTTTTTGAATTCTGTCTAAAAACTTCTTAACCAGGTTTTGCTCGTCTTCTGAAAAGGAATTGATAAACTCGTCGGTTTGAATTTTGGAGAGGTCTTTATCCGGGAATGTGGTCCTGAATAATTGAATATAACTTCCAATTGTTTCCTTAAAATTAAGGGTGTTGGCAATTTGGGTCATCTCTCGGACTGTATTTACCCATGTTGGACCACGCCTTGGATCAGCCTGTCTTGCGAGGGTGAGTGCATCTTGAAAAGCTAAAGACTCTCGTTCACTAAGACCGCAATTCTCTGTGTTCAGTCTGCATGTTGAAGAGAGTTGAGCAAGTGATGGGGGGAGAGAGCGAAGGCTAGAGCAGCCCTCAAGGTTAAGAGTTGTTAAATTTGTTAGGCTTCTAATCGAATCCGGGAGAGTGGTGAGGCTAGAGCAGCCGCTAAGGTCAAGAGTTGTTAAATTTGTTAGGCTTGTAATCGAATCCGGGAGAGTGGTGATTCTAGAGCAGCTGCCAAGGTTAAGAGTTGTTAAATTTGTTAGGCTTCTAATCGAATCCGGGAGAGTGGTGAGGCTAGAGCAGCCCCTAAGGTCAAGAGTTGTTAAATTTGTTAGGCTTGTAATCGAATCCGGGAGAGTGG
>CAZQNB010000056.1:0-9983 GCA_964594545.1 uncultured bacterium
TGAATTTGTTTGAGCAGGGTGTGTTTATCAAAGACGCGCCCTGTTTCGTTTTTCATAGATGTTGCGGCTTGATCAATTTTAGCGAGATCTTCGATTTCCATATTGACATTCAGGCCAAAACCTAAAATGATCTCAATATGTTTTTCATGAAAGATCGTTTCGCAGAGAACTCCTGCGATTTTTTTCCCATTCACTAAGACGTCGTTTGGCCACTTCATTGTAGGCGCAAGACCATTGTCTATTAAAACTTTTTTTATGCACTTCGCAAGAAGAATCGAAAGTTCCGTGATGTTCTCTGTCGGGTTTGGCAGGTGAAAGTAGAAAGTGGTATAAAGATTTACTCCGCGCGGAGAGATCCATTTTCTTTCGAATTGCCCTCGTCCTGCTGTTTGCTCTTCGGCCGTAATGCACGTGATTTTTGTTTTGTCAAAACTTTGCCCATGTGTTTTCGCATACGTTTGGGTGGAGTCGATCGTGTCTAGGCAGATGTCTACGATTTTCATCTTTTTTTGCGAATACGAAATAGAATCATGACGATTCTTATCGCCGCAAGGCCGGATAAGATACCAAAAGCAATTTTAATAGCTTCTGGACGATAATAGATAAACCAGGAAGGAGGCCAAAAGCTAACTGCGATGAAAACTGCGATAATGATGAATAGTCCTAGGAGGGTCCCAACTAGTTCCTGGTTGATTTTTTGTGACATATCAAATCTATTCCTGTTTAAAAATTAATTTTTGTGAAAAATCTAAACTCACATGAGCGCATCATGGATGAGTATACCTCTATACTGAAGATACCGCAAGCTGATACCTGCGGTAACTTGTTCGACTACTGCTTTTTTTTCTTTGGTGTTTTTGTGGGGGCTTTTGCTTCCTCGGCAAATTGCATTCCTACCCTTTTTAATTCTTCTTGATAGGTGGCATATTCCGGGATATTTTTAGAAACAAGCTGCGTATAGGCTTCAAAATACTCCTTTGTATAAGCCTTGTCTTTATGGCTTTGGTATTTTTCCGCAAGCAAGACCATTTCATGAATAAATTCAGGATCTTCGGTAAGTTTTACGACGGCTTTTTGTACATGCCCATATTTTATATGAACCTTCGTGAATTCCTCTCGCAATAGGCTTGCATTCGAATGTTGTGAGTTTATAGGCGTGTATTTTTTGGCAAGAGCGTCCATTTCTTGGTTCATTTGTCCCAATTCAGGAATATATCGCTCCTGCACTTTTTTGATTTCTTGTGCATATTCAGGATTGGCGGTGTCATTCGCAAAACGTTTTTGAACAGCGCTCATCGCTAGGGCAACTTCCGGTATTTCCATTTTATTTTTTATTAGCGTCGCATAGCGATCGGATACTTCTTTATAAGCTGCCTGAAAAGCTTGCGCTTTTTCTGGGTCGCCAAATGACTGTTCAATAGCTATTTTTGAAGCGTTTTTTAAGGAGTCTTCCATTGTTACCGTGGCTGAGACTGTTTGCTGCGTCAGGGCGCTTTGCGGGGTGATGATCAATGAAATTCCATCTGTTTTTATCTTAACTATGGAGCCTTCTTCCATATTGAGTAATTCAAGTAGCGCCTTGTCGAGGACTAGCGCGCAGCTGTTGCCGTATTTCACGATCTTTTTAAGCATTGCATGTTCCTTTGTTTTATAAAGTACACACATTGTATATACGCTGTTGTTTTCCGTCAACATCTCGTTGAATTTTAAGTCTATTGCTCTTTTCTGCCATTTCATTAAAACTAAGAATATGTGGGATCATCGCGTCTTATCTCGCCTCGATTGGCGAATCTATCCTCTCGTTTTTTGCTTGATGACGATCAGTCTTCTTGTCATCTCTGCTATGACCGGAAGTGTGGATGAATGGGACGGCCCTGTTTTTTGGACGCCGCTTGTGAAAAGTCAGATGAGATGGTTTTGCTTAGGCTGGCTTGTCTTCGTGTTTTTTGCCTCATTTGACTATAGAAAACTCAGAGACTGGAGTTTTTTCATTTACCTTGTCACGTTGATTCTCTTAATTGGTCTTTTTTTTGTCAGCCCCATTCAAAATGTGCACAGGTGGTATCGGATTCCCGGCATTGCCAGCATTCAGCCGTCAGAACAGGCAAAACTCGCTTTGATTATTGGCCTGAGTTGGTTTTTAGAAAGAAAGGGGAGTTTGGTCGGTTCCTTTGGATCGGCCCTTCAGATGGGACTCATCGTCGGCGTCCCTTTTCTATTGATTTTGAAACAGCCCGATCTAGGAACGGCCCTCGTTTTATTCCCCATTACGGTCTGCATGGGCTACTTTGCCGGCATCCATCGAGGCGTTCTCCGTTCTTTGATTGGAGGCGGTCTTCTTGTCTTTAGCTTTGCTGCTCTTGTTTTTTTGGGTGTGCTATCCCATGAAAAAATGCAGCCCTTTTTTACAAAGTTTATGAAGGAATATCAATACGAGCGTTTAAACCCCAATACATATCACCAGAAGGCAGCTCAAACTGCGATCGCGATCGGCGGGCTTACAGGGACGGGATGGCATAAGAGCGAATTTTCAGGACGCAGGTGGCTCCCTGCCGCCCACACCGATTCTGTCTTTGCGGCGTTTGGCGAAGAGTTTGGTACTTTAGGGCTTGCGTTCCTGCTGTTTCTTTTTTATGCTTTGATTTATTGTAGTTTTCAGGTGGCTGCAGTGGCAAGAGACCCCTTTGGAAGACTTTTAGCGGCGGGACTTTCGGCCTACCTTGCCATGCACGTGCTGGTGAATATCGCGATGATGTGCGCGCTTCTCCCTATTTCCGGAGTGCCGCTTGTTTTCGTGACATACGGGGGAAGTTCCCTCTTAACCACCATGGCGGCTTTAGGATTATTACAAAGCGTTTATAGCAGAAGGTTTATGTTCTGATGATGAATCATACTTTTATTTTTTCACCGGGTCTTTGGGTAGGCGAAGGAAAAATCGTTCTCAACATGGTTGAAGAGGAACTTTTTTTCGGGACGAAGTGGCTGATCCAAAATACCGACTTTACCGGAAAGGTAAGTTGCGCGCAGGAAATTCAAATTCAAGGACTTCCGGAACAAATGCGCAATGAACTCTCCTTTTATGGCTTTGAAACGAAAAGCTTTCAAGTCGACATGGAAAATCAAAATATTGGACGGATCGTTGGCAGCGGAATTGTCGACGATAAAATCATTGCTTGGGAGTTTCGCAATAATGCCAATTTTGAAGGGTTTGAGACGTATACTTTGCAAGAAGATGGAAGTTACGTGATGAAAGGGGAGTATATCACGACAGATCAGTTTCGCACGCAAATCGAAGCGCGTATCTGGCTCCAATCAAAAGAGGTTCCCTCTTCCGATGAATCTCAAGAAAACGAGGAAGAACCGTGAGCCGACTATTATTGATCTTTTGTATACTCCTTGGCGCTTGCGCCTCGGGAGGGTCGATGACGACGTTAAATTCTTTTTATGATGTTCCTGTTGGAGCCTCTCAAGATGAGGTGATTGCAACGATGGGAAAACCCATTGCGACGCATAAAAAAGAAGATGGGGCGATCGAATATGAATACGTGGAACGATTTAAAACCGGCGGACGGACCGTCAATGAGCGGCACTATTATATCCTGATGAAAGAGGGAAAAGTAGTTTCAAAAAGGGTCAAACAAGACTCCCCATTGCCCTACGGGTTTGATAGCTATGAAATGCAGACAACGCAGAATAACGACGACGCTGCTCTAGAATAAAAAAACGCAACAAATAAATTGAGATTTGTTGCGTTTGTCATTCAAGAATATTTTAGAAATCAGTCGCGGGAACGTCCCAAGGGTTTAGTCCTGCATAGGCTTCAAGTTTGTTGAATCGAGTGAAAAAATCATCATTTTTAGGTGCGATAACTTCTTTAATTTCTACTCGTTTTTTTGGAGTCGGGATGATGAGCTCTTTCGGCGCTTCGTATTTTTGTCTTTCGGTATAAAAATATTTAGCAATGTATTCGCGACGTGGGAAGTAAGGGTCTTTTGTGCCCTGACGCGTCTCAAGGTCGGAATCGTTTAATTCCAAACTGGCTAAATACGTTATTGTTTTATAGACGGCTATACACGCAATTCCTACGGCCGCAATTGTTGCCACGGTTTTTAGGCCAGTCTTTGTGTTTTCACTAAACTGACTTCCTGTGTAATTAAATAAAGAATCGATGCCTAGCATATATAGTTCCTTTTGTTTGGACTTAATATATATGTAGTTTGGTATTATTGCAAATATTGAAAATAATTTTATTATATAGAGATGAAAAAGCTTGGATGGGTTGTAAAAGAAAAAAATAGCAGGATTTTAGGATGGTCAGGATAAAAAATCAGACTTCGCCGTTTTTATCCTGACCATCCTAAAATCCTGCTATTTTTTAAGGACCAAATTGTTACTCATCAGATGGAGGTACTGACCAAGGGTTCAGTCCTGTTGCGGCCTCAAGTTGTTCAAATCTGTTTGAGAAAAAATCAGACCAAGAGGAGGGATCTTCTACAGTAGGTGTAGAGGAAATGATTTGTTCTGCAACTTCTGCTACTCTTTCTGTAATTGGGCTAGGTGCTACAGTTGTAGGGGTTGTTACAACAGGAGCAGTAGATTCTGAAGTGTGGACTTCTTTGCAGCAATCATGATCATGATCATCATCATCATCTCTGCAGCAATGTGTCCATGATCTTCCCTCTTTTAAGCTCGAATTTGTTAAATAGGCAATTGTTTTGATTACAGCTATAGCAGTTAGAAAAAATGCTGTAGCTTTTGCAACGCCTTTTAGAGTTGATTTTGTTGTGTCGCTGAATGCATTTCCTACACAAGCAAATAGTGAGTCTGTAATTCCTTCTAGCATTTGAAATCTCCTTGTTGAAATTTAAATGCCAGCATTATGTGATTGCTTTGACGATTTTATCAATCTCAAAGAATCTTTGTGATCTGCATCTTTGTTCCGGACAAAAAATTTAAAATGCAAAGACGCCGAGACGCGAAGCCACAAAATTAATCTTTCTTTCCGTTTTAACCTGAACTTTGGGTTTATTTGTCAGGACATTCAAGATCTTACAGAGCCTTTTCCCGTTTTCGCCTCCGCAAGGGGGGCGGCCCTTGCTCTCGGCTCCAAACGGAAAAATGCTCACGTAAGATCGTTGAATCTCCTGACAAATAAACCCAAAGTTCAGGTTTTTAAATTTTTTGTCCGGAACAAAGCGCAACAGGAGATTTTTTTGCGAATTCAAATTTTTATGTTGCGAAGGTTTTGAAAAAGAGGTAAAACCAGATCTCGAGCCCGAAACAGCGTGGCAGAAGGAGTCCTATGATTCCTCTATGATTTGAAGTGCGAGGCAATATGTTAAATTTTCGCAAAATGAAACAAGATTTCTCCCCGGCAATCCTTAAAGAAGGGAAACAACTCTTCGATAAGCAAAAAATTGTTTCTGCGAAAATCATTCGCCTGGATAACGATATCATTCGATTCAATAGCCGTATTCTCGGAAATTTTGAAAATACATATGAAAGCGAGATCGAAGTCAATCGCTTTGAATCGCAAGCTGTCCACACAAATTGCGATTGCCCCAGCAGATACGATTGTCAACACTTAGCCGCTCTCATTTTCTTTTTGGAAGAAAAAATCGACGCTCTTTTAATTGATTATTCAAAAGAATCAGATATCGCAAAAGATGAGCATTTAGATACCGAAGAGAAAAAAGAGCTCATTGAAGCCATCAAAGAAGCGGAAACAAAAGAAGTTGTTAAGCAAGATGCACGATATCAAAAGCAAATTCTCCAAGAATATGTAGCTGCATCAGAAATCTTATCTCACTCTCCGTTCTTCCTATCTCGCGAAGAAAATGCACTGGTATCTGCGGAACTTGCCGTCATTTTTAATCCGCAAACCCTCATCCAAGGCGATAAGAAGGGGAAGGTGGAGTTTCAGCTCGCTTTGCGCCTCCCATTTAGGTCAAAACCTTTGCAAATTTCCCAAATGAAGGCATTTTTAGATGCTGTCCGCTACGAAGAGCCGATTTTTGTCGCAGGACGTAGACTTTTCTTTTCGCTCAAATGTTTTGATGCGGTGGGGAACTCTTTGCTGCAGCTTATTTTGGCGCACGCCCGATTTCAAGATGTCGCCCAAAACGAAAGGGCCCAAAGAATTGCCCAGTTAGATCCTGAGGTGTTTGGCCTTTTGCTTGGCGCAACGCAAGAAATTGCATCCGCTCAGATCGTCCCAAGAGGCTTTAAAAGCGAAGACGATGAAATGCCCGTCTTGCCCTGCCTTTATTTAGGATCTCTAGAGACGCCGCTTCGCTTTTCTTCAATGCCTGCCTCTTTACGGTTTTCTTTAGAATATATCGATCCGCCGTCTGCAAAAATTCTTTTAAAACCGCAACTGTCGATTAAAGATAATGTTTTGAATGTTGATGAAGTTGTTTTGTTTGAGTGCGCTCAGCCGGGCATGCTCTATCAAGATACCTATTACCGTTTTCACTCTCATATTAAACGAACGCATTTACTGAGCCTCCCCTCGATTCGGGAAATGACGATTCCTGAACCTCTTTTTGGAACGTTTGTTGAAAATTCGATGCAGGAGTTAAAGCGTTTTGCTGAGGTGGTCAATGCGGATATCATTGAAAAATTTGTCACCCTTCCGTTTACGGGCAAGTTAGGGTCTAGATGCCATTTGTCTTACTTAGATGGAGAATTAGAGGCGGCCTTGTTCTTTGCTTATGAAGGACAGGAAGTCCCTTCAACGCCGACTAAGTTGGGATATGAAGAGATTAAGACGTTTGTGACGCCTCAAGGTGTTTTGGCTCGAAATCTCGTAGAAGAGCGGCAAATTATCGATGAGCTATTCCAAGACTTCGTATTTAATCCTCAAGTGGGCTCATACGTTGCCAAAACAGAGAAGAAAATTGTTGAATTCATGACCGGAGTCATTCCCAGAAATCAACATCGGGTACAGTTTGAATGCCCTCAAAATCTTCTCGACCAGTTCCTCTATGATCAAACGAAATTCACTCTCGAGTTAGACACAGCAAGTGTCGTTGGCTACTATGAAATCGTGCTCAAGGTAGATGGCGCTTTACGAGGTGTTAAACTAGAACTTCTTTGGGAGTGCATCACCGCAAAAAGATCGTATCTTGAATTAGACGCCGGAAAAGCCAAGAAGGAAGCGGTCTCGCGGTTTTCCAAAATTCTTGTTCTAGATCTTGATCGAGTGGCGAAAATTGTACAGCTTTTTGATGAATTGGGCATTAAGCAGCTCAATGATCACACAGAGAAAAAGCCCCTTTGGAATCTTGTCACAATCGACCCGGAAGCGTTCCAAGGCCTTCCTGTAGATTTTAAAATGTCTGAGCGCCTCTTAGAGATTCGCAAGCAAATGCTCGGCGAAGTTGTCTTAGACCCATCTCCGCTTCCGAAAGAGGTGAAGGCCGATTTAAGACCTTATCAGTTGGAAGGGGTCCACTGGCTCGAAAGACTTCGGATGATGTATTTAAACGGGATTTTAGCAGATGACATGGGTCTTGGAAAAACGCTTCAGGCCATTTCTGCCATTACCCAGCATCACAATTGGAATAAAGACGCCCATTCTTTGATCATTTGCCCCACTTCGCTTCTGTACAATTGGAAAGAAGAGCTCCATAAATTCAATCCAAAACTCAAAGTGATGGTTGTCGACGGCATTCCGGGACAAAGAAAAAAATTGCTGGCAAGACTCCATGAATTTGATGTGGTGATCACTTCGTATACATTGCTCCAAAAAGATATTGAAACCTATTGCCAGATTGCCTTTAGCTACGCGATTTTAGACGAAGCGCAGCACATTAAAAACAGAGGCACGCGCAATGCAAAATCGGTGAAAATGATTCAGGCGGCCCACCGCCTTATTCTCACAGGAACTCCGATAGAAAATTCTCTCGAAGATCTCTGGAGCTTAATGGATTACTTAATGCCGGGGTTTTTAAGCACATTCGATCGCTTTATGGAAAAATATATTCGCGTTACAGGCGCCATCCAGCAGCAAAATATCGAATATTTACGCCGCAAAATTTCCCCCTTTATCCTGCGCCGTATGAAGGTCGATGTTCTCAAAGATCTTCCTCCGATCGACGAAATTGTCTACCACTGCCAACTCTCCGAATCGCAGCTTGAGCTTTACAGATCGTATGCCGCAACAGCCCGAGATGAACTGGTTAAGCTCGTTGAGCGTGAAGGGTTTGATAAAGTACAAATCCATATCTTGGCGACATTAACGCGTTTAAAACAGATTTGCTGTCACCCTGCGATTTTTGCGAAAGAAAAAGCAGAGCCGGGAGATTCGGCTAAATACGATATGTTGCTTGAACTTCTCCAAGCCTTGGTTGAGGGCGGTCATAAGACGGTGATTTTTAGCCAATACACACGGATGCTTCACATTATGCGGGAAGATTTTGAGCAAAGAGGTATTTCGTTTGCCTATTTGGATGGAACATCGAAAAATCGCTTAGAGATTGTGAAAGAATTCAATGAAAACCCAAAGATCATGGTGTTCTTGGTTTCTCTCAAAGCGGGTGGCACGGGATTAAATCTTGTGGGCGCAGATACGGTGATTCATTATGACATGTGGTGGAATCCGGCTGTTGAAAATCAAGCGACAGACCGAGTGCACCGAATGGGTCAGAAGAAATCGGTCTCTTCCTATAAACTAATTACGTTGAATACGATTGAAGAAAAAATCGTAGAGATGCAAAAACGTAAAAAAGGATTAGTCAAGAAAGTTGTGAGCTGCGATGATGAAGCAATCGCGAAGTTAACATGGGAAGATGTATTAGAACTTCTACAAACCTGAAAAATTATGCAAGATTCAATCACAGAAAAGTCACTTAGAACGTTTAATGAATTAAGAAAGATGTTGATTCGAAAGGCTGGCCGTCTTTCGGGGATATTTTCGAGCGATATTGGCATTGACTTAGGAACGGCAAATACGCTTGTCTACGTAAGAGGCAAGGGGATTGTTTTAGCTGAGCCTTCTGTTGTGGCAGTCGACTCATTGACAAATGAGGTGTTAGCAGTCGGTCACAAAGCCAAAGCGATGCTAGGAAAGACGCCTCGAAAAATCCATGCGGTGAGACCCATGAAAGATGGTGTGATTGCCGATTTTGAGATTGCTGAAGGGATGTTAAAAGCTTTAATCCAGAGGGTAACTCCTGCAAGATCTTTATTTCGTCCTCGTATTTTGATTGCCGTGCCATCCGGAATTACAGGCGTAGAAAAAAGGGCTGTAGAAGATTCTGCTCTCCATGCCGGCGCGCGAGAAGTGATTTTAATTGAAGAGCCGATGGCAGCAGCCATTGGTGTCGATCTGCCCGTGCATGAGCCCTCCGGCAATATGATTATTGATATCGGTGGTGGAACAACTGAAATTGCGATTATTTCTCTTGGCGGTATTGTTGAAGCGAGATCGCTTCGCATTGCGGGGGATGAATTTGATGATTGCATCATGAATTATATGCGACGTACCTACAATTTGATGATTGGACCAAGAACTGCTGAAGAGATCAAAATTACGATCGGTTCTGCTTATCCACTTGGCAATAATGAGCTCGAGATGGAAGTGCGCGGAAGAGACCAGGTAGCGGGGCTTCCGATCACAAAGAGAATCAATTCTGTTGAAATTCGGGAATGTTTAGCTGAACCTATTCAGCAAATCATCGAAAGCGTAAAACTTACGCTAGAAAAGTGCCCACCTGAACTTGCTGCTGACTTAGTGGAGCGGGGGATGGTATTAGCCGGTGGTGGCGCTTTGATGAAAGGGCTTGATAAAGCGCTCATTAAAGAGACGGGCCTGCCTGTTTTTGTGGCTCCAAATCCTCTACTTGCTGTTTGTTTAGGCACAGGCAAGGCTTTAGAGCATCTCGACAAATTTAAGAAGAAAAGACCCCTTTAAAAGAATAGCAGGATATTATACCAATCGCAGCAAATAAATTCATATTTAAGCCGCGTGAAAGCTGTCG
>CAZQNB010000057.1:0-9583 GCA_964594545.1 uncultured bacterium
AATTGCGATTGTCCTGCCGATTGCCATACTCTGTCTTTTTGGAGTCATGGCGCTTTTGTATTTTTCGATTAAGAAAACCAATGAGAAATAGAGGTTGTTAAAAATTGTTCTAGAGGGATGCCGGCGTCGCCCACGAGAAGCACTTTATCGGGCTTGTAAGATGCGACAAAAAGATCCATTCCGGAATGTTGTAAAGAATCTCTGTTACTTTTCACTTCAATTGCGATCAAAGATCTTCTTCGACGCAGAATAAAATCCACTTCTGCATTTTTTTCCCGCCAATAAAAGACATCGATTTGAGTCCCTCGCGCCTGGTTTAAAAGGTGAGCGCCTACCGCAGATTCAACAAGATGCCCCCAGAAAGAAGGATCGGATTTTGCTTGTTTGAAGGTTTTGGAGGATTGTCCGGTCATAAGCGCTGTATTATATACTGAAAATTTGGGACTTGAGCTTTTTTGACGAACTGGCTGCGAGGCGAATTTTTGGATGCCCGCAAGGAGACCTGCTCCGGATAATAAATCTAGGTAATGCGCTAAAGTAGTTGTGTTCCCTGCATCATGTAATTCTCCCAACATTTTTGAAAAAGAGAGGATTTGTCCTGAATAAATGCACCCTAATTGAAATAATCTGCGGAGCAATACGGGTTTATTGATCTGCGTCATCAATAAAATATCTCTAGAAAGGGTCATTTCTATTAAAGAATCATTGATATAGTTTATCCAACGCTGAGGATTTTCTATGTCGGCAAGCGCTGCAGCGCCCGGATAGCCGCCAAAATAAAGGTATTGGTCTAAAGACCAATTAAAAGAGGTTCTCATCTCAGCAAAAGACCAGTGAGTCACGGGAATCATTTCAAACCTGCCCGCTAAACTTTCAGACATCCCTTTTTGCATAAGCCAGGGGGAAGATCCTAAAATTAATACGGAGAGATTAACTAAGTTACGAGAATCTTGATCCCATAAAGATTTGATGAGCTCGGACCAATGCGGAATTTTCTGCACCTCGTCAATGATGAGTAAACCCCCTTTTTGCGTGTCTATTTTTTGTCTTGCGACTTCCCATTGTTGCTCAATCCATGTGAGCTCTTGCAATGTAGCTGTGTCGGCAGAGATATAGTGACACGGTTTATCAAGAGTTTCTGCGGCGTGTAAAGCAAGGGTTGTCTTTCCTACTTGCCTAGGACCGAGAAGAACCTGAATAAATTTTCGCGGTTCAGTGAGTCGCTCAAGGATTTTTTGAAAAACAGGACGGTGTTTCATGGGCTTTCTCTTTGCTCAATACATTGAGTAAATTTACTCAATGCATTGAGCAAATTCAATATAAATCTGTAAGTTGTTGGTTGTAAGTTGTTTATAGCTTTTGAAGTCTCTCGTTTAACAGCTCAAGCATTGGGGGGTCGATGTTAGCGAGCCATTCTTGGACGGGCGCTAGGGTGTCGTGGACAGATTTATAAAAGGCCCAATTGGGATCTAAGTCTTTTCTTTTGTAGAGATCGCCGATGTCGATTTGGTACGCTTTTACCCCGTCGAATCCATAATTGCGTAAGAAAGAGCGATCTCTCGTAAAGCACCCCTTGCGAGATCTTTCGATGATGCAATCGACAAGCGCATTGAGAAGACGTGTTTGTTCAGCTGTATCTAGAGAGTCTTTTGCTTTCAGAAATTCATGTGTCCAAAGAGGGTGTTTGTGTTGGAGGATAAAAATTGTGGAGTCCATAGGAAAATGGTGAGAAACTCCTAGAGGGTCAATCAGGGTGAGTGTCTCTTTGGAGGGCGCGCTTTTTCCTAAATGAAGGACCATTGTGCCGGTTTCATTTTTTAGTTCCTCGTGAGCGAGACGAAAGCTTTCAAATACGAAATTTCGTCTGTACGTTTTGTCTGCGCGGAGTTTTTCTCTTGTTGCCGTGACGGGAAGTGCTCTTGCCCAAAAGGGGAGTTTATAGATATTTGTTCTCGGGGTTTTAAGAACATATTTTCCATCTTCGCTGGAAAAAGCAAAGCATTGTCTCCCTTTGCCTAAAAAGTAGAAGCGCTGCGAGAGGATTTCTTTTGTTTGGTCGTCAATAGAACAAAGGGTTTGGGAGGGAAGCGTTTGGAGTCTCCGCGGACTAAACCCATCACGGAGCAAATAGAGACCTTCTCCAACCAATAATGAAAGGGAGATCAAAAGAGATAATGCAAACAGTTTTCTCATAGCTCCTCTGAAGACGAGATTTCCCAGTAGCCTTTTTTATCCGATCCGATGCGGCGTAATAGTCCAAGAGATTTTAATTTTTGAAGGGCTCTTCTAATGGTACTACGATCTTTTTCAAAAGAGGTTTTTAGGTTCTCATAAGAAATTAAAGGGTTTTCGTTAATCGTTTTTAAAAGGTTTTTTTGTAATTCTGAGAGACAGATTTTTACAGGGGCGTTTACAGGGGCGTTTACAGGGGCGTTTACAGGGGCGTTTACAGGGGCGTTTCTCTCAATACAAGAGGTAAAAAGACACGCATCTCGATCATCTATAAATTTGATTCGAGGCCAGCTCTCTAGAGCTCTGCGAACGCCGGTCCCAAGTCCGCGGTAAGGGAGTAACCCTTTGGCAATGAATGAAGTCAGGGTGGGATTGCGTTGAATGGAATTTCCTGAACGGATTTTTTCGATTGTAAGATGGTCGGGCAGGCTGCCGGGGCTGATGATTTCAATTCGATCAGAATAGACAAAAATTCTCACAGGTGCGCTGACAAAATAATCTCGATGTATGAGGGCGTTTACTAAGAGCTCTTCGAGTACGGTTTGAGGAATTTCCGGGTCTCCAATAGAATTAATGCCTTTGTCTCCCTGCACTTTTTTTAAATTTCTTAAGATAAAGGACAAAGATCCTTGAAACAGGGAAGAGAGAGAGCCTTCAAAATCTTCACTGTCCAGATAGTTATTGACTATTTTTATGCCAGGAAAACAAATGGCTTTCACGATAAATTGCGGCTTAAAAAAATGAGGATTTTGACCGAATAACAGCAAACCTGCGAGGTTCAATTTGTTATTGTGGGCCAAATTCATATTCTCAAGAAGTTGAAGTCTTTTTGAATGGAGTTTAGGAAAAGTTTCGTGGTAGAATTTTTTAAGAAATTCAGAGAATAATAAAACATTTAGATCTTCTATCCCGGCACGTGTGGGAACTTCATCTGCATGGATGAGATCGACTTCTTGAAAAAGCCTGCGAAGCTCTTCCTTGGAGTGAACTTTTCTTTTATCTGCACCGCTTTTTAACCATATAATACCTTGATGGTCAAAATAGGGTTTGTCAATCCCTTCAGGGATTGTTAGCACAATAATTACACGATTAGATTCAAGCGCGATATTTTCTGTCTGTACAGTAATCGGGCTGCGCACATGCTGACTTGCTGTGTTGCTAATGAGTTGATTAATTCTGTCTACATCAGCACCGGAAAGGCCGACTAAAGTTCTTTGGTTTGAGACGCCAAAGAAAATTCGGCCGCCTCGGGAATTTGAAAAAGCAACCATTTCGGCGGCCAGAGAGTCTGCGTTGCGAATATCTTCTTTAAATTGTTGCCAGCTATCCTCTCCTTCAGAGACTTTTTTGATCAACTCGTCTAATTCTTCTTCTGAAGATAGTTCATTGAGAGTGATTGTCATAAAATGAGATCTCCAAAAGAAGATTGTAACAAATGATTTTTTTTTCGACGAGAGGGGATCTCTTGAGTCTTTATTTTATTTATCGCTCGCTTCATACTCATGGAATTATGTGTGGTTTTACCGGTTGGGTCGATTCCGATCCGCAAACAATTGAAGTTTTGGAAAAAATGACCGAGACAATGATCTCTCGGGGCCCTGATGCGTCCGGCCTTTTTCTCAAAGGGACCGTTGGATTAGGTCATCGCCGTTTGAGCATCATCGACCTTGAAGGAAGCTGCCAGCCGATGCTGAGTTTAGATGGAAGATATGCGCTTGCTTACAATGGTGAACTTTATAATTTTCAGGAAATCAGAAAAGAACTGGAGTCTCTCGGACGATCTTTTCAGACAAAAGGGGATACCGAAGTTGTTTTGCAGGCCTTGATCGTCTGGGGTGATGAGGCGATTGCAAGATTTTTGGGGATGTTTGCTTTTGCCTTTTGGGATAGAGACACCGAAACGCTTCTTTTAGCGCGCGATCATCTGGGCGTAAAACCTCTCTATGTCTATCGCGATGGAAGAAGGATTGTATTTGGCTCTGAAATCAAGGCGCTATTAGCGCATCCGGCAGTCTCTCGAGAAATCAACCCAAACGCAATTGGTCTTTATCTAGAATGTCAATACATTCCATCGCCGGAGACAATTTACCAAAAAATTCAAAAAGTGCCGCCGGCTTATGTGCTCCGCTATCAAAGAGGCTGTTTAGACCAAAGATGCTATTGGACGCCGAGCTATCATCCGAAATGGGAATGGAGCGAAGAAGAAGCCATTGAAATGCTCGAAAAGGAGCTAAGGCGTTCAGTGCGCTCGATGTTAGTGGCCGATGTTCCTGTCGGCGCGTTTGTGAGCGGTGGGATAGACTCTTCTTTGATTGCCGCCTTAATGCAGGAAGAAAGCGGTAAGAAAACGGAAATGTTTTCCATTGCTTTAAACCACACCCATGGCGAGCAACAGCATGCAGCGAGAGTAGCAGAATATTTGGGGGCCTCTTTTCATCCGCTCGTTGTCAATGCAAATGATCTTATGGGCGCTTTGGATCACAGGTTCGATGAACCCTTTGGAGATCAGGCGGCGCTGCCTACTTTGCTCCTTTCAAAACTCACACGAAAGCACGTGAAGGTCGTATTGACAGGGGAGGGGGCGGATGAAATTTTTGCAGGATATAGCAACTATCCAAAACGACTGAAAGATGCAGCTCTTTGCGCGCGTCTTCATGCGACACCGCTTCCCTTTTTGTATCCATTGCTCCCAGCTAAACTGCGTAAAAGTAGAATCTGTAAAGCATTTTCGCGGCCCCTTTCTCGAAGATATACAACCATTTCAAGTCTTTTTTGTCGTGAAATTTACAGATCTTTGCTAACGCGTCCCTTTTTAAACGCGCAAACAAATTCTTTAGAGCACTTCTCTGAGGGCTATTTTTATGAATGCGATTCAGAAGAATATCTCGATAAAATGCTTCACATCGACACAAGGCTTTGGCTTGCCGATGATTTGCTTACGAAAGTAGATTCCTCCACGATGGCCTATTCCTTGGAAGCGAGAGTTCCTTATCTCGATTATCGCCTCGTTGAATTTGCAGCAAGACTTCCCACCCACTTTAAACTCCGTGGCTTTGAAGGGAAAATTTTGCTAAAAATGCTCTCTTCTCGGGGGCTTGTCCCTCAAGAGATTGTCCAGAGGCCAAAGTGGGGTTTTGTGATGCCGCTTGGGGATTGGCTTGTAAAAGACTTAAAGGCGGTTGTGGATGACGCTTTGTCTGAAAACGGCCTTTTAGGACGAAATATTTTTCAGAAAAAATCGGTCTTAAAAATTCGGGATCAGACAAAAAAATCTGACGCCATGCGTCTGTTTTCGCTTTTATCTTTGGAGCTTTGGTTCCGTAAAAATGCTCCCGATTACCGATTTTCCGGTGGACTCTAAAAAACAATGTTGATAGTATTTTTCGCTTATGAGAACTGCGATTATTTTCTCTCTCTTTTTCTCGTTTCTTTATGGACAAAATGGGACGTTTGTCCTTTCTGAAGCGTCCAACGGCTCTTTGACCGTTTTCCCCATTCATCCGACGTATAGAGGGGAAGACATCGTTGCCATGTTTACGATTTTGAACTCATCTCCCTATAAAGTAAACGGGCAGTCCCAAATCGCTCTCCAGACGACAAATAATGGGCTGATCACAAATATTCAAGCCATTACCCCGATGACAAATCATACGATTCTCTTGATTGCTTTTTTGCTCCCTTCTGGAGCGTTGCCTCAGGGGCAAATTGGGAAAAATACAAAAAATGTAAGTCAGGGTTTTGTCGCCATCCCGATCGAGCAAATTGTCCAGATGATTTATTCACCGACGATCATGTCTGTGACAAGTGTTTTCTCTTCCAATCCTCCACAGGGAGTTCTCCCCGCTTTTTCGATCGATCCAAATAAGAGGACTGAAGACCTCATCGAAGTTGTAAGTCTCATGTCGTCTGCCCCGATTGCACTGGGGAATTCCCCCTTTTCGCCGGTGAGTTTATCCACGACAATCAATGGCCCCTATTATTCGGGAATTGCCAATACGTCAGGCTCTCCGGTGATCCTAAATGGGGTGATCCCTCAGGTGCAAAGCATTACATCGACGGGGATTCCACATAGCACGTTGTTTATCGTTTTCTTTAAGCCTCTGCAGAGCAATCCATACCTCACTTCTCGAGGTATCGCATCCATTGTCGTAGCGCCGGATCAGATAAATGGGATTATCTTCACACAGTATTGATGATCTGGTTCGCGTCGATCCAAATCTTTTAGGCAGGCTAAATGTTGCAGTTCCTCGTTATACGAGCTACCCCACAGCACCTCAATTTCTTCCCATTGATGAGAGCGTTTATTTTAAGAAAATCGCGGCATTTGATTTGTCTGAAAAGCCCCTTTCTCTCTATATTCACGTCCCGTTTTGCAAGACAATGTGCCTTTTTTGCGGCTGCTCTGTTGTTTTAAATCGAAAGCCGGAAACGCAAACCGCTTACTTGCAGCATCTATTAAAGGAAATTGCGCAACTTCCCCTAACGAAAAAACGAAAGGTCTCGCAGCTGCATTTAGGAGGAGGAACACCTACATCGCTATCCATTGATGAGTTTACTCTTTTAATGACGGCATTGCACGCGAAATTTGAGATCCCAGTAGATGCGGAAATCTCGATTGAAATCGATCCGCGCACCGTTTTTAGCGATCGAGGGGAAAAGCTAAGGAAATTGCGCTCTTTAGGATTTAATCGAGTGAGTTTCGGAGTGCAGGATTTAGACCCAAAGGTGCAAGAAGCTGTGAAAAGACGTCAGACAGAGGAGATGACAGTTTCTACCTATTTTCTTGCGAGAGAACTTGGCTTTGAGGGGATTAATTTAGATCTCATCTATGGCCTTCCTTTCCAAACCCCCAAGAGTTTTGCTAAAACAGCCCAAAGAATTGTGGAGTTAAAACCGGACAGGATTGCTTTTTTTTCTTACGCAAAAGTCCCTTGGTTAAAACCGCACCAAAAAGCCATTGCAGAGGAAACACTTCCCACTGATTTGGAAAAGTTTACCATTTATGCGGAGTCAAGAGAGCTTTTTATGAAAGGGGGCTATGAAGTGATCGGAATGGACCATTTCTCTCTTCCAACAGATCCTTTGACAATTGCCTACCGGCAAAAAAAATTGACACGCAATTTCCAGGGATATTCTCTTGCTCTGTCAGAAGATATGATCGGGCTTGGAGTAACTTCCATTGGCTTTTTGGAAAATAGCTATTTTCAAAATAAGAAGACAATTGCGGAATATGAAAAGGCAATTGATGAGGGAAAGATTCCTGTTGAAAGAGGGTATGTCCTTCATGAAGATGATTTGCGTAGAGCTTGGGTCATTCAGAGAGTTATGTGCCATTTTTCTGTCAGCAAACAAGAGTTTGCTTTAAAATTTCAGATCCCTTTTGATCTCTATTTTCAGAGGGAAAAGCAACAGATCGATCGCTTAAAAAATGAGGGTCTTTTGGAAGAATCCGGGGAGGAAATCATCGCAACTCCAACAGGGAGGTTGTTTATTCGCCTGATTGCTGCTATTTTTGATATGTATTTAAAACCGGGACTCTACTCAAAGGTAATATGACACTACAGAAACAAGGATCGACATTAGGAGCCACCCTTTTAATTGCCGGGTGTTGCATTGGAGCCGGGATGCTAGGTCTTCCCGTTGTTAGTGCAGTTGCCGGATTTATTCCGTCGCTTTGCGCAATGATTTTGACCTATTTTTTTGCGACAACAACAGGTCTTCTTCTCGTGGAAGCAGCTCTTTGGTTTGATCATAAAGTGCATCTCATTTCTTTAACGCAGCACACGCTTGGCCCCGTGGGGAAATGGGTTGCATGGATGTTTTTTTTATTTCTTTTTTACTGCATTTTTGTCGCCTACATCGATGGCGGAGGTCAGCTATTTACAAATCTTTTATCCGCCTTATTTGGGGGGTCTTTTCCCAGGGAAGTGGGCGTTTTTCTCTGCGTCATTATTGTAGGGGCGGTTGTCTATACAGGGACGAAGTCGGTCAGTTACGTGAGTCGGATTTTCTTGCTCGGGCTTGCGATTTCTTATGGAGCCCTGATTGTTTTAGGGCTCCCCTATGTAAAGGGAGAAATGCTCATGCATCAAAATTGGAAGGCATCCTTAGCTACCATTCCCATCTTATTTATTTGTTTTGGGTATCAGAATTTGGTTCCGACGGTCATTTACTATGTGAAAAAAAATATCCGGTCGATCAGGCGGGCGATCTATATTGGCAATTTAATTCCCTTTATCATTTACGCCCTTTGGAATTTTGTGATTTTAGGGATATTGCCTGACATGGATGTTTCGAAAGTGGTACGTCAGGGAGATATGGTGACGGGTCTTTTGCAAAAAGCTTCAGAATCGAGCGCTGTTTTATTTTTTGCTAGCACCTTTTCCTTTTTTGCAATCTTGACTCCCTTCATGGCTTCGACTTTAGCGTTTGTCGATTTTTTCAAAGACGGGTTTAAAAAAATCCCCCTTTTCCATAACGATTCGTTTGTCTTTGGATGCGTCCTTGTTCCTCCAACGATTTGTACGCTCCTTTATCCTCATCTATTTTTATCCGCCTTAGGCTTTGCCGGTGGATTTATCGATGCGGTATTGTTTGGGATAATTCCCGTTTTGATTGTATGGATTGGCAGATATTATAGAAAAATGAGAGGCCCCTATGAAGTGTTTGGCGGCAAGCCCCTCTTGTCTGTTGTTTTCCTCTTCGCTTTGGCAGTCTTGCTCTATCGAGTATACGGAATGATTTCATGAACATCCTAGTTCTAGGAGGGGGGATTTCGGGCTTAAGCGCTGCTTGGTACGCGAGAAAAGCGCACCCGCATGCGAAGATATCTCTTTTGGAAAAGGGATCTCGTCTTGGCGGTTGGATTGAAACTGTTGAATCCGAAGGGTCTTATTTTGAAATGGGGCCCCGCACCTTTGTTTTTTCAAGATCTCCAAATCTGTTACAGTTGATCGAAGAGCTGGGATTGAAAAACAAAATTCTCATCTCTCACCCCAAGGCAGCAACTCGATTTCTTTGGAACAAAGGGGCGCTAAGAAAGGCGCAATCTTTTATGCCGATGGTGTTGCGAGGACTCATTTGCGAGGCGTTTGTTCCTAAAAAAATTGTAGAAGATGAGTCGATTTATGATTACGCCTCTCGAAGGTTGGGGTCGAAAATTGCCGAGACACTGCTCGATCCGATGACTCTTGGGATTTATTCGGGCGATATTCGAAAGCTGTCCCTTCGTTCCTGTTTCCCGTTTTTACATGAATGGGAAAGAGACGGGCGCTCGGTCCTTAGGGCCCTGATTGGTTCTAAGAAAGACGGAAGGCTCTTTACTCTCAAACGGGGGGTGGGTTCTCTTATC
>CAZQNB010000058.1:0-8893 GCA_964594545.1 uncultured bacterium
TTTGACGCTTTGAACCCTCCTATCGCCCAAATTTTGAATGACGTTCGGTATAGAGTCGATTAACGATCTATGGTTTGAGTTGTTTCCGGTCTAGGCTCGTATTTGGCTACTTGTGACAGATCCGATGCTTCCATGGGGACGTAGGCAAACGGGGTCTCTACTTTTCCGTTGTAAAGAATCGCTAGCCTTTTCCGGTTTTCTCTCGAGATGAACTCGGAGGAAAGAGTTTTAAACTGCTCGTAGGTAATTTTTTCGAGCGCTTCGATTTTTCGAGCCACTAACGTAAAATCGCCCTTTTCTTCAAAAGCAAGATAATCCCAAAGAGCACTTTTGTCTGTGATATTGCGGCATTGTGTTTTCAGCGTATCGATCGCGCTTGCTTTTAGCGTGTCGAATCTACTGCTCGGTACGTGCGTTGCTAAATTCTCCTTAAAATCTTCTAAGAAAAGCTCAAATCGATAGAGAAGATCTTCCCCTTGATGAGAGCTGGATTGCACGAGAAAATATTGATAGAGCCTCTTTTCAAATTCGGTATCGCTGCTCTGCGCGATGTAGGCCGTTTTTTGTTTTGTTCTCAAGGTATCAAAAAAGGGCTCTTTGATCGCTGCGCTTAGGATTTTTTGAACGCTCTTTTTTTCAGGAGAGAAGTCCCCCTCGTCAATCAAGAGGATCGCCGCATTGCCAAGAGCGTCTGTTTCCTTCTGAATCAAAACGGGGCTTGTGTCTGAAAGATGGAGGGCTTTGGCTTGTGGGTGTTCACTTTTTGGGTAGGGGGCTCTTCCTAGCGCGTGGAGGATATCAAGCCATGAGGATTCTGCCGTTTTTAAAGAGAGGTTCCCGGCAAAGAGCGCTTCAAAATAGGTTTTCTCAAAGAGCTTTTTATGAAACGCAATAAACTCTTCATAGGTAATCATATTTAATGCTGCGAGATTGTCTAAAGACGTCGTTTTGTCTTGGCTAATGAGCGATGAGAGGAGTTCCTTCGCTTGTCTCACAGGGATGTTTTTACTGCTGTTTTCATACGCTTTTCTATGTCTTGAGACGTAGTGGTTAAATTGCTCTTCGGTGGGCGTCTTGAGAGGCATTTGGGTGATGATCTCTTGCAAAAGCTCCGGAATCTTTTCACTAAATCCCCGTAGGGTCAAGTGGATCTTATTCTTTTCGACTCTTAAGTCTGAGTAAAGGCCTGCGCTATTTGCGTTGAGGAGAATGTAGTGCAGTTCATCTGTTAAGTGATCTAAATATAAGGAGTTTAAACAGTAGCTCTTCGCTGATCCGTTGATCTGTGGCGATAGAATGTGGAGATACACTGTTGCGTCCGGGCTTTGGTATTCGGGGCATCTTGCATAGTAGGCCGTTCCTAATGGGGAATTTGCGATGCAAATGGGAGAAGCTCCTAGGTTCGGATCCGGAATCGAGTGGAGGTTTTTAGGGACGAAGGGATTTAAGTCCGCAGTCTTGATATCCGGATTGGGTTTTGCATTATCCCAGGCTGATGCCCATTCGGACGGAACCGTTTGAATTGAATAGGGAACAGAGAGCCATTTTTCTTTTTTCTCTAACGAGGTTTTATGATTGGCTAGATGTGTGATGATGCATTTAGAGGGCGTTAAAAAGGAGATCGCTTCTTGAACTTTTTGTGGATCGAATTCAGAACCAACAAGAAGTTTTCTTGGGAAAGAGGCGAGATCTTCATCTAAAATGGATCTCCCGATTTGAGAGACGAATTGATAGGCATCGATTCTGGATTGATACTGGTATTTTAATTTTGCAAGTTGGTTTTTTTCATCAAAAAGCGCCTGAGAGATTGTAAGACCTTTGATGGCTTGGAAAACAAGGGTGACGACTTCGTTGATATTTTGCTTTCCTTTATCTGATAAGGCGAGCGCCACTTCAAAAAAGCGATGCCCATTTCCCGCCTGCGTTCCCACTTCAATGAGGATGTCGTGGGCGAGTTGTTCATTTTTGAGCTTTTGATAGAGGCTATGGGGCCCTCCTCTTTTCAGGGCATAGGCGACAAGATCTGCAGATTTTGTCTCGTCATCGGATAGGTGGGGGGGAAGTTCCCAAGCAAGGTTGATCGTCTGGATGTTTTTGATCGACTCAATTGCGATGATTTTGTTTTTTTGGGCCTCTGTTGTGATTGGGGCGCTAAAGTCCTGGGGCGGGGATAAAGCCTTGGGAACGTTTGCAAAAGATTGTGCAGCCAGATCTTTTAAAGAGGAAATTGGCATTGAGGAATAGATCGCAGCCTTCATCCTTTCGGCGCCATAATTTTCTCGATGCCATTTTTTCAAAGCGCTTTGGGGAATCGACGAGAGAGTTTTAGAATTGCCCGCCGAAAAAAGTCGATTGGGATGGGTAGGACTTCCGGTTTCTTTCAAAACCATATATTCTCTCCATCCATCATTTTCTTTCATTAAAGAGAATTCTTGGTCGACGGCTTGCATCTCTTGCGCGATATTCGATGGGTCAAAGATGGGGTCGATGAAGAAATGGGCAAAACTATCTATTAGATGGAGAAATCCATTTTCGTTGCAGGAGAACATGTACACTGTTTTATCCGGCGCTGTAAAGGCATTGGTTAACCCATTGAAATTTGAGATGATGGATGAGAATTCATTGGAGTCGGGATATTTTTCCGTTCCCATAAATAGCATGTGCTCGCAAAAGTGGGCCATGCCCGGATACTCTGTCGGATCGCTCCAAGAGCCTGTGTGCACTGCAACAACAGCTGCCGCTTGGTCTGCATTGGGATCGGAGACGAGGAGGATTTGCATCCCATTTTCAAGGGTGATCTTTGCTGTCTCTCTTCCTTGCATTTCGGAAGATAGGAAGGGAAGGTTTGCAGTATCTTGGATTTCTGTATAAGAATCCGCAGACAGTATACTTGAGGCGAGAGTCATTGCAGAGAGCATTTTTATCATCATATTTATATATTTATTAGACTTTTGTAAGTATTGCAAACGATTTTCCAAATTGCATCAGCTCTGGCTTTTCTTCGCTCGAGTTTGTCGGGGTGATCTGACCCCGGGTAATGATCCATATCGAAGGGTTTTGCAAAGGAGATATGAATGGGCGTTCGTTTTGCGATTCTGGATTCTCCCAATTCCTGTTGGATCGTTTCCGGCGGGGGGAGAAGATCGTAAGTCGCCATAGTAAACGGGATAAAATGGGTGGGCGTTTTTGCTCTTCTGGCCATGAGGTAAAACATTTCTATGCTGTCCGGATCAAAGGGGGCCACCTCAACGATTCCTTCCTTGTTTTTTCTGTCTCTTCCGCCGCTTGGAGCGACATAGATGATTTTCCCCCCTTCTTCTAGAAGGCGGCTCATCAGTTGCATAGTCTTTTTATTGTGGTGCTGCTTTGTCTCTTTTTGCTCGGGAGGGGAGTCGATATACCGTTTGGAGTAAATGCAAAGAAGATCGCACCCTTTGCTAAAGGGAATCGCGAGAGGATCGGTGACCACTCTTTCGCCGGCAACAGAGATGACAGATTCGCCGATTTTAGGATGTGTTTTTTCTAAAAGAACGCTGATTGCCTGGGGATCGCTCTCTGTTTGGTGATTTGCTAAGAGAATCACGTTTTCTTTTTTTGCTAGGAGGCGCGAGATCTCTTCCAGATGTTCTGCCCCGAGTATTTTTGAATGTTCCATATCGACAAGAGGTCTGATAAAATCTAGGCCAAACTTGTAATAGTCGAGCGGGTGGCGGATTTTTTGATGATAGGGGGCAAATGAAAAGGGGACTTGGATGGATTCTTTTACAAAGAGTAGATAGAGAAAGAGATTGGGAAGGCATTCTTTAAAATTAAGGACGGCCCTTTTATACGCATCAAAAAACTCAGCGAGGAGCTTGTAGTGCTTCGATGGGATTTGATGGGAAAGGGCCTCGAGTTCTTTGTAGAACTCAGATTCAAGCATCGATTTTTTGTCCGTTGAGAGTGGAAAAAAACGCGTAATCGTTCAAATGCATATTGTCATTGATGGCAAATTCCAGGTGAGCGTTAGATTTGCTTGCAATGGAACAATAGTAGTCTTTATCCGTTTGATCAAGGTACCGATTGAGCTCCGGGTGGGTGACGAGTTTTAGCGCAAATTGGTTTTGGCAAAGGATCAATTTTTTGATGGTCCTTTCGATTTCAACCGAGACGCTTTCGTGGCTCTTGACGAGGCCGCTGCCCATGCAATAGGGGCAATTTGTATAGATTGTTTGCGCAAGAGATTCTCTATTTCTTTGGCGGGTCATTTCGACAAGGCCAAATTCGCTCATCCCTAAGATGGTACATTTTGCCGAATCTTCTTTCATGCATTCTTTGAGGTGCTCGAGAACTCTTTTCTGGTTTTTTCTTGAGCGCATATCGATGAAGTCACAGATGATCAAACCGCCCACATTGCGCACTCTGAGTTGTCTTGCGATTTCTTCGACAGCTTCCAGGTTGATCCGCACGAGAGTTTCTTCTACATCGCCGCCTGTCGGATTTGTGGAACTTCTCCCTGAGTTGACATCGATTGTGTGCATCGCTTCTGTTTGATCAAAAAAGAGGTAGCCGCCGGATTTAAGCCAGATTTTGCTTCTCATGGCTCTGTCGATTTCTCTTTCGACATTAAACCGTTCAAACATCGGCATTTTGTCGCGGTAAAATTCGAGTTTTAGCGGGTGTTCGCTTTCGTATTTCTGATAGAGCTGTTTACATCTTTGGTATGTGGGATAATCGTCGATTAAAAGTCTGTCATATCGTTTATCGATGCATGTAATCACAGCTTTTTTGACGAGATCTGATTCTTCAAATAAAAGGGTGGGGTTGTTGGATTTGTGAAATTTATCGACAATTTCCTGCCAGGAGTTGAAAAGATCTGTGGCTTCTTCGACGAGCATCTCGGTTGTTGCGTGGGCGCTTGCCGTTCTGCAAATGAGGCCCATGTCTTGCGGCATTTCGAAAGAGCGAATCAGTTTTTTCAGCTGATCGCGCATGCCGGCGTCTTCGATTTTTCTTGAAACGCCTCGATGGGGGTTGTTGGGCAGCATGACGAGATATCTGCCTGCAATCGAGATGTTCGAGGTAAGTCTGGCTCCCTTTGTTCCAATGGGTTCTTTGACAACCTGAACTAAAACGGGTTGCTCGGGCTTTAAAATCTGGGTGATGTCTTTGACTTTAGCGGACTGTTTTGAGGTGTCGGCTTCGAGATCAAAGTCCATATCGAACATCTCTTCAAATTTTTTCGTATTTTCCAGGATGTCGCTAATGTGGATAAATCCGTTTTCCCCTTCATTGATATCGACGAAAGCGGATTGGATATTATGCAGGATGTTTCTAACCTTCCCGCGGTAGATGTTGCCGGTGATTTGGCGCGATTTTTTTCGGTCGATGACTAGATCGTGGAGTTGACCGTTTCTTAGGTGCGCGTACCGGATTTCTTTAGATTCGACATTGAGTAAAATATCATTCATGCTTTTTTCACGTTTGGGACTATCATACCTTATAAAAAGTCCTTTTTCTAGATAAATTTCTACTGTTCAGGGAAGAGGTCCATTTTATGCGGCAATCCTAGAGGGGAATAGGTGGGGATATAGGGTTTGTATTTTTTCAGCGCTGAGGATCATTGCAACACAAGCTGTCTCGTTATCCGGAATAGGGTCAGTATATATTTTTTTAAATCCAAGGTTTTCATAAAAAGATACACTAGATCGATAGGAAGCCAAACGAATATCTTTGTTTTTTAGTTCTATAGATAAAGAAATAGCTTTATGCATTAAAGATTTTCCGGCCCCCTTTACAATGGGGTCACAGCTCTCCTGGCTGTGAGTAGGAGCTATGTTCCGGGGGTTGGAAACTAGATTCACAACATGGATACAGTCTTCCTTTCGTCGAATGAGCATAAACGCCTGAGGGGTATCGTTTTGACAAATATAAAGTGCATAATCTTCTTTTTTAAATAAGTCTCTAAGAAGCTTCTGTATATTAAAGCATAGGGCGGAGCATGTTGATAGGCGTTCACGCAACGCATCGTCGGATGTGATTGAGTCTCGTCTGTTTTGAGCGTCAAGATCCCATGAAAGGAGTATTGTTCGGTGTTTTGGGTGGTCTTCCGGGAGTGTTAAAGAGACCGATAAGTCTTGCGGCCTTTGAACTGTTGTTTGTGTGTTTATCATAGGTATCTTCGGTATCAAACCATGATTATGTATCTTTTTGCAGATTTTTAAGGGAGCTTTGGAAGGACTTCAAAAAATGTGCTTTGGTGAGAGCGATGGCGCCTTTGACGGCATTGACGAAAGCTTTGGGTGTTGAGTACCCGTGGCATTTGATGACTATGCCTTTAATGCCGAGAAGGAGGGCGCCCGGATATTCAGCGTAATGGAGATGTTTTTGCAGGTCGGATAATTGGGGGCCGAGAGCTTGGAGAGTTTCTTTCGATAGGGCTGTGTTCATTTTATCCAGGATGAGGCTCGCGATCCCTTCTGCTGTTTTTAGGAAAACGTTTCCTGTGAAGCCGTCAGTTACCAGGGCATCGACATCCCCGTCAAAGACCGATTTTCCTTCAATGTTTCCTGAAAATTTGAAGGGAGGGTTTGGGAATGTTTTCAGTTTCTGATAGGCAAGTCTAAGCTCTGATGTCCCTTTTAGAGATTCTTCTCCGATATTGAGAAGGCCGATCCTTGGGTGGGCGTTTCCTTGTGTGTGAAGGTATGCGGTCGCAAGTAAAGCAAATTGAACCAAGTGGGTCGATTTGCACTCAACGTTAGCGCCCAGATCGAGGATGGCAACGGGGTGTTTTTTTGTCGGCATAAAGGAGAGGAATGCGGGCCGTTTGATTTGGGGGAGCGAAGAGAGGATAATCTTCGATCCTAACACGAGAGCGCCTGTGTTGCCGGCTGTGACGAGAGCGTCAATTTTTTTTTGCTTGAGAAGTCTGAGGCCAAGAAGCATGGAGGCTTCTTTTTTCTTCAGGGCCTTGATGGGATTGTCATCCATGGTGATGAAATCCGGGGTCGGAACAATTGAAAAAGGGGAGCCCGCAGCCAGATCGGGAGTGCCGATCGGGATGAGCTCAACACCTTTTTCAGGGGGGATTTGGCGTAGAGCGTCTAGCAACTCTCTTGGGGAATGAGTATTCCCCATTAAGTCGATGCCGATTTTAAACCTTTTACTATCCCGCTGTGGCTTCAACTGCTTGCCCTTTGTAATGGCCACATGAGGGGCACATACGATGGGGAAGGCGGCTTTTACCGCAATTTGAGCATGCAGAGACATTTTTTGGCGTCTTTGCGTGGTGCGATCTGCGTGAATTTTTCTTTGCGTTTGAAACGCGGTTACGTGGTACTGCCATGGGGGTTCTCCTATGAGTCTAAATTAGAAAATGGAAAATGGGTGTTTTCTTCTGTTTTTTTTTCTGAGCGCATGTAGGGGGCGATGACCGATCTTTCTGGACATTTTCCCGGATTGCACTCGACATACTTGGGAAGTTCGATGAGCAAGGCTTCGCGAAGAGGCTCTTGGTAATCGTAAATCCCGGTCGGTATTTCACTTAACGGCTGCGCGTGGTAAAAATCTTTAATCAAGAGCTCGATATGAACCATTTGATTGCAAATAGCGCAGGGCATTGTTGCCTGAGTAGAGGCTTTTATGTGTAGAATGAGCTCGCTTTCAGTTAGATACGCCTCTCCTTTCACGATTACAGGGGAGTCAAGAATCAACTCTTTCTCTTGCAGATCGAGAAATTCGGGTGTAAAGGATTCGTTAATAAGTTGGGTCTGACCGCTTTTGAGTCGGTCGATCCAAACCTGAAATGGGCTGTTCATAATATGTGACTGCAAGTTTATCCGAGACGTAGGTTAAAGATCAAGAATCTATATTACCAAAGAGTGTCAGTAAAAAATTTACTATTGGTTTTTTGCTGGTGGGGCTCCGGCGCCGGCCAAGATCCCTCCATCAATTGTCAGTTCGGTCCCTGTGATGTATTTGGATTCAACAGATGCGAGGAAGAGGGCGGCATTCGCTACATCCTCAGGCATTCCCATTCTTTGCATAGGGATATCTTTAGCAATGATTTCCATTGTTTTTTCTCGATCCCGCCCAAGCATAGGATCCCACATCGGGGTGAGAATGGCTGCCGGGTGGATCGAATTGCATCGGATTTTATACCCCTGCTGGCAGCAGTAAAGAGCGACGGTCTTTGTATGATTTCTGACGGCAGCCTTGCTCGCTGCGTAAGCTGCAGCTCCGGGGATGCCAACAAGGCCGGATCTTGAGGAGATATTAATGATGGACGCATCAGAGTTTTGTTTCATTGCAGCAATGGCATGCTTGCAGCCTAAAAAGACTCCATCAGAGTTGATCGCATGGACATCGCGCCAGCTTTTTAGCGAGGCGTGTTCAGGATCTTGAGGGCCAAATCCTTCTTGAAACCCGGTGATTCCGGCGTTATTGACTAATACCAATCGCAGTAAATAGATTCATATTTAAGCGCGTCAAAGCGTCGAAAATCGAAGATCGTAAGTGGCATTGTATTGACCTAATACTATGCCACTTACGATCTTCGATTTGTCGACAGCTTTCACGCAGCTTAAATATGAATCTATTTACTGCGTTTGGTATAAGATGTCTAACCGTCCATATCGCTTTTGTATTTCATGAAGAGCTTTTTGCCAGTCTTTTTCCTCTTGGACATCGAGATGAAGGTACAGGCTGTCTTTGCCGCATTTTTTGGCTAAAGCATTCCCTTTGTCGTCTTGAACATCTGATATGACAACATGAGCGCCTTCTTTAGCAAAAAGGAGCGCGATTGCTTCTCCAATTCCCTGAGATGCTCCCGTGATGAGAGCGATTTTCCCTTCTAGACGTCGTTTCATTCCGATCCCTTAATGAATTACGAACGGTATAATACACTTTTTTC
>CAZQNB010000059.1:0-8783 GCA_964594545.1 uncultured bacterium
TCAGTTGGTTTTACTGATAAAAAAGAACAGCCAGGGCCACCGTGTATACCGAAGATAATTCAAAAGCCGGTTCTTCAATCACGAGCGGTATATACCTCTCGTAAATGAACAATCGGCGTTCGGGCGGGTTCAAAGCGCCTTAAATCAATTAAAAAAAGGGAGCTGTATTCATTAGACCTCTTGCGTAACCTAGGGTTCGTCAATTTTTGGGATTATTTTGGCTGATTTTCCGTTTTTTTTCTGGGGGTAATATCAACATTCGTATATGACCCCCAGAAAAAAAAACGGAAAATCAGCTCAAAAGAACCCAAAAATTGACAGAACCTAGGTTACGCAAGAGGTCTATTCACCAAAACTCAGGTTAAGAAGGGACAAAAGTCCAGCCGCACCAGTCTAAACGGGCGTACTCTTGAGTTACTTTCCAACCCCACTCTTTTGCTTGCTTGAGGTATTCTTTTTTTTGCGAAGCTAGAATGCCGGACACAATCCATGTCTTAGCGTAAGGATTCAACCTCGATGGGTTAAACTCCCTTTGCTCGGGCAGGATCATATTCATGAGGAAGATGGCGTTTTGGGGAAGGGATTTGGGGAGTGTTTTTGAGAATTTTGTACGAGATGACAGGTTGTTGAGTTTTGCGTTTTTTTTTGCATGGAAAACGGCTTCTTTATCTATATCAATGCCAATACCAAGCTTCGCTCCCAGCAAGACAGCTGCAAGGGTTAAAATGCCGCTTCCCGATCCAATATCGACGACAGTTTCGTGAGAGACAAGTCCTTGCATCATTTCCAACATCAGATGGGTGGTTGGATGAGAAAGATCTCCAAAGCCGGCGCCAGGCAAGAGAAGGAGTGTTTTGTCGGCCCCGAAGGGGGATAGGTTAATGTGCGCCTTGCCTTCTTTAAAATCTTGAGCAAAAAGGGCCCACTGATCTTCCCAGTTCACTTCCGCTTTTTCTTCGATGAGGAGAGTTTTATCGCTCCTGATTTTTTTCCGGCTGCGCCCTCCGATCAAAGTCTCTCCGGTAGCACCATCTTCGATTATGTAGATGTCCAAAAGGCCCTTGTTTTGGAGCTCTAGTGTTGTCTCTTCAATGTCGCAGCCGTCAAGGATTTGGAATATATAGTTTTTCATCGGTTTTCCCTATCGAAGATACATTAATCTGCCGGTTTTAGGCGAGTTGAAAGCTTTTGGCACTCTTAAAAAATGTATCCTTTTTTTAAAGATTTTGTGATTATTCCTCAAAATTTTAAGGAGATATATGCCAGTCGAACCCATCGGAACCCAGGATTTATTGATGGATTATGCAAACTGGGCTTTGGATACAGGTCTTTGGAATGGACGAGAGATTCATCCTGAAGGGGTGAACGAGTTTAAAGATTCGGTCATAGAAAACCTTGTTTCGAAATTGTTTTCCCAAGATGAAGAGAGCTATGCATTTCAGAAGATGGCGGCGGATCTAGCGTTTATTGGAGCTAGGGATGGAGATGATGAAGAAATTATCGCAGAGCTTGCAGCCTTACAGACTTTCCAAAATGGAGTGGCGCTCCCTGCGGGTCTTTGTAAATCGCTCAAAAAGTTTTGGAAGAAGCATAAAGTAGAAGTCATTGTTGGGATAGCTGTTGTTGCCGTCATTGCAACAGTCGCTATCGGCGCTTTATGCGCTGCAGGCGCGGCAGGAGCTGTTGGCGCGATTATCCCGGACGAGTCTAAGAAGGCAAAAGAACCCCCAAAACCCCGGCCAAAAGAGAGTTCGGAAAAGGCGTCAATCCCAATGGAGTGGCCGGAAACGGATCTTTCGTTAGAGAAGGGTTCAATCCTTTTCAATGGAGAGTCTCTTGTCCTTAACGATGCCTTGCAGCCGAAAACACTATCTAAGTCGATTTATTCACAATACGATGATCTTTGTAAGTGGAAACAAGAAAACCCATATTTCCAGCCTAAAGAAAGTATCGCTCCCTTAGGGCCAGTACAGATTCGGGCACCATCGATACCGTATCGAGAAATCCCTGTATACTCATCCAAAAATTTGCCGCCTGTGACAGGGAAGCTTGCTTGGGTGGGGCAGATGATAGATTGGGCCCAAACAGATAATGACTTGGAGCAGACCCGACCGTTACCTACAATACAAAATGCAACATCTCATCTGTTTCGCACGCCCGGAGAACAGAGGAAAGATATTTGCATTCTAGCTTCCAATGGAATTGGAACGCATTTATATGAAAGCATTCATCACGCTGAATATATTGGCGAATTAGCTCAAGGGTATAGCGTTCAGTGGCTTCATAACAATTCGAATATTATCTTGGTGGACGCACTAGAATATGCAGCACTCAATGCCCAAGGGAGCTGTCCGAATACAAAACGGTTATTTCAGGAGAGTTGTCTTGAATTCCATGAAGTAAACAAGGATAATCCCACTGCAAAGATGCTGGTCATCTTGCATAGCCAGGCTTGTATGCAACAAAAGAGCGCTATAGAAAAATTTCCTTTCGATGTCCAGCAAAGGCTTATAGTCGTAACGGTGGGGGCTTCTGCGATTATCCCCAAAAGAATATGTTATCAATCTTTTAACTATGCAAGCGAGTTGGATATAGTGAATAAATTTGAGGTGTTGTGTAAGAGTTTGCACGATTTAGACAGCGCAAGGCAAGCTTTAGAAGATTATAAGGAATTGATTATCCTAGAGCCACATATTGGAGCTGGAAACATAGATCATGATTTCGAAAGTCCTACTTTTGTTGACGTGATAAGAGAAAGAATAGAAAATTATTTATGTGATTTTAAATGATCCGAATATTTGTTGTATTTATATTGTGTTTTCTGTGTTTTAGTTGCACAGAAATCTCTGATAGGGACGAGAGGTCTTCTGGAAGAGAAAAAGAAGCGGTAGTGAATGAAATTCTGGAAAAGGTAGCAAATCAGATTAAGGATGAATATCAATTAGGTCCTTTTGGTTCTGGTGGACAAATGATGTCTCAAGTCGAGATGCTTCATTTAGCTTTTGTATATCGAAAGCCTCTGACTGTAGAGGAGGGAAGAAGGTTAGTTCTTGCTGCTATGCATAAGTTTCTTGATGGGATAAATAAAGAGATCCGCATACATCCATATTTAGCAAATTATCCATTTTCTCCTGAAAATATAGAGATTGAAATTTTTGTACAAAATCAAAAAGGCTTACCTTTTGATTCGAGTGATGTTGAGATCGTTTGTTGCAGAAAGGGTAATTGTATATATAAAAAAGTAGATAGGATTAAGAATCAATCGATTTTGATTCTTAAAGAGACTGTTGCCGAAGCAGAACTAAAAGTAAAACAGCAATAGTTCTTTTTATATAAATCCGGGGGCGCCGAGTTTCCACTTTACGGTCGCAATCGTAAACGGGATGAGAATGGGTTTTTTGGTGATTTCTCGAAGAGCTCTTGACGCCTCTCTTAAAGTAGCGCCGGAGCCAATATAATCATCAAAGAGGAGGATCGGCCCCTCGGGGAGAGCTCCTTTTGCGATCATTTTTTTGTGAACATTCACGGCTCTTTGATCATTGTTTAAAAGCTCGCCTTGCCTTTTTTCCGGAAGCGTCTCCCAGGAAAGGAGATCTAACATCGGCACTTTGAGATACTCGGCAAGCATTGTCGCAGCTTGCAACCTTGCGCGCCAAGTCGTTGACGGGACAGGGACGATGGCAGAGTAGGACCCTGGTTGAAGGTGTTTTTTGCAAAGAGCGAAGATCTCTTCGTTTAGAGTTTCTGCCGTTTGCCTTTCCTTCATAAATTGGATGAATATTTTTGATCTCAGTTTGCTGTCGAGGAGAGAGATCCCTTCGCTAAGGCGCGCCAATTTCATGGCAGAGATAATGACAGGCTTTTGTTGGATCCAAGCGTCAATTTCTTCCACCTCTGTCGTGTTATAGCTCGTTGCTTGTGTGGGCAGGCAAAGATCGCAATGTCCGCAGGATGCGCCTATTTTATCTCCTAGATGGACCCGTAAATTACGCATGCGACACCCATTGCTTGCGTCTGCGTATCGGATCATCTGCTTTAATTCTGCCGTTTTGACTTGGAGCTGATTGTCGTAGCGAGACAGATCGAGATGTTTTTGTACCTCGAGTTTTCGGTAAATTTGAGATTTCCCCTTGGGCTCTTTCGTGAAAAATCCTTGCTCGACAAGTTCTGCGATGATGAGCTGCACTCTCGTTGGGTGAAGCCCCGTCTGCTGCTTGATCTCAGATAGGGTAAGGCCGTCTTTACCATGTAAAATTGCGTCAAAGTCACTTTTTTCCGGCATGGCGGACGAGATAAAATACTCTTGGATTTTTGTATCTATCCAGTCATAGAGGAGAATCCCCTGTGCCGGAAGTCCATCACGGCCCGCCCTTCCAACCTCTTGATAGTAGGCTGTGATGGATCCCGGAATGTCGAAGTGGATGATCGTCCGGATATTGGCTTTGTCAATTCCCATCCCAAGAGCGTTTGTCGCTGAAATCGCTTGATATTCATCATTGATGAACCCTGCTTGAATGGCGATTTTTTCTTCCGGCTCAAGCCCCGCATGATAGGCGCATGCCTTAATATTTTGCTTTTTCAAATGCTCCGCGACAAGTTCGCAATTTTCTCTCGTTGCGCAGTAGATGAGATTCGTGCTTTGGGACAAAAGTTGCCGTGTCAGTTGCAGCTTCGTGCCAGCCCCTTTCGCCGGGATGACTTTGAGCTCTAAGTTTGGCCTATCCAAACTTTCTCGAATCACTTTATTGGCGTGGATTTGTTTTTGAATATCCGCCTCGCACCTCGCGTCTGCTGTTGCGGTAAGGCCTAATATGCGCGGATTTTTGGGCTCGAGAGCTTTGAGAAGGTGGACGATTTGTCTGTAACTGGGGCGAAAATCATGCCCCCAGGTCGAGATACAGTGCGCTTCATCGATGACGACAAGCGAAATGGGAAGCGATGAGAGAAACTCAAATCTCCCTGCGTGATCGAGCTGCTCCGGCGATACAAAGAGGATTTTTAAAGCGCCTGTGGCTGCTTTTTCGCGGATTTCATCATTTTCACCGCTTGCTTGGTCGCTATTTAATGAGGCGGCTTCAATGTTAAATCGTGTTTTGAGTTGGTTTACCTGATCTCGCATGAGGGCAAGAAGCGGCGAAATCACAAGCGTCATCCCCGGGAGAAGGAGCGAGGGGAACTGGTACATAAGGGATTTACCTCTGCCGGTGGGAAATATGCAGAGGATTTTTTTGTCTTGAGAGAGCGCTGTCAGGGCCTCTAATTGTCCTGGGCGGAACGCGTCGAATCCGAAGCGTTCTTTGAGGAGTTTAAGCCATTTTCCCGTACGTTCATCCATTCTGGGATAGAACTATATACGATTATTTAAATCACGTCTTCTGAAAAGACAGTTGAAAAGGGAAACAGGAACTCTAAAACCCGCTCTACCGCCATTTCATGCCAATGAAGCGGAGCCACATGGTGTCTCTCGTTTGATCGATCTTCAAATCCGGGCTTTGGCTCAAGTTTGATGTGTAAATCATGCTGCACAGCAAATTGCATGCCCGCATCTGTCGGGATGATTCTGTCGCTTGGGTGGTAAATCACAAGTTTTTCACCGCTTGCTTTTCTAAACGCGCTTGCCGGATCTGCGCAATAGCCATTTTGAATAAATAACCAGTTCAAAAATCTCCCAAAATAGCCCTTGCCGTAGCGGGACATAATGATTCTTTCAGAAGAAGAAAAGGACCGGTCATTGATGAGCCTTCCTGTAAGATTTTTCGGATCTAACGCTTTTGTTAAGCAGGCAATCGCTCCCCCTAAAGAAAATCCGTAAAAATGGATTTTCGATGGGTCTGTCTTGATTTTTTGCTTCACCCACTCAACAACAGAATAGCCGTCGATGATGAGATCTTTTGCCTTCGTGAATCTTCCTGTTGAGTTTCCCACGCCCCGGTAATCAAAAAGGACCAAGTTGCAAGGATTTTTTAGTTCGAGCGATTTGCTTAAAATCCAGGTGGGCGTCTCGACGCTGAGCTGGAAATTCCCGTTAAAATACATCAGTGTCGGCATCTGTGGCGTAATGTCTTTGTGCTGGATGCAAATGGCTTGGATTGCCACTTTGTCCGGAGTCATCACTGTTTGGCGCACTAAAGTGTAATGTTCACGAAGCTCTTGGTTCTTTTCTGTAATAGGCCCTTCCCAAAATTCTTCAAATCTCTTTGTCGCTTCTTCAATGTGCTTTTTCGAAATGTAATGGGCAGCTGGCAAGGAGAGTCTGTTGGCAAATGCGCTCACGCCATAATTCATGAGTCTCAAAGCGCCAAGTGGAGGGAAAAGAACAGAAAATACATTCAAAGCAACGCGCTTTACTTTGTCTGTGGTTGTTTCTTCTGGAGTTGCAAGACCAATTGTTATGTCATTCCATTGGGTTTCAAAAGAAATATTTTCGATTGTCATAATTCTCCTAATTTCTTTACTAATGACAAAATTATGTCATATTTTCTTATTAATAAGAACAACAGATTCTACATGAGAAGTCTGGGGGAACATGTCAAAAGGTTTTGCGACTTTTGCTTCATAACCATATGATTGTATGATGTTTAAATCTCTTGCAAGAGTAGCGGGATCGCAGGAGATATAAATTATTTTTTTGAGGGAAATCTTTTGAATGCCTTCTAAAAAGGAAATATCGCACCCTTTTCGTGGGGGGTTGAGGAGAAGAATATCGATCGGGGGCAGGGGGCGTTTAATAAATTCTTCGGAAGTTGCGCATGTAAAAGTTGTATTTTCAATTTTATTTGTTTTCGCATTTTCCCTGGCATCGAGGATGGCTGGTTGGACGCATTCGACGCCGATGACTTTTTTTGCTTGTTTAGCAAAAATGAGAGAAAGCGTTCCCACGCCGCAGTAGGCGTCTAATACCGTATCGGTTGGTTTGACTTCCGCAAGTTTAAGTGCTTCGAGATACAAGTTTTCGGCTTGATTTGGATTGACTTGGAAAAAGGAGGCGGCGGAAATGGAGAAACTAAGATCGCAAATGTGCTCTTGAATATGGGAGGCGCCTTCGAGAGTTTCAAAAACATCACCTAAAATGACGTTTTCTTTTCCTTGATGGAGATTGTGGATCACCCCTTTTACGTGGGGAATTTCGGTGATGATCTTTTGGGCTAAAAGTTGGAGCTCTGGATTTGGTTTTAGGTTTGTGACTAAAACAACGAGAACCTGATTTGTATTGATAGCGCTTCGAATCAGAACGTGTCTTAGCTCTCCGACACCCGTTTTGGGATCAAAGGGGATTATTTTTGAGCTTTTGAGGAGTTCTTTGATTTGGGAGAAAACCTGTTCACCAAGGGAGCAGTGGATGAGGCAACGGTCTACTTGGATAAAGTTGTGGGATCCTTTAGCGTAAAGACCTAAAACGGGGCCGGGCCTGACAGGGAGCTGAATTTTATTTCGATAGTGGAGGATTTGAGGAGAAGGAGCGCAGTCTTGAACAATCGATGGGTCGATTTTCCCGATTCGTTGCAGGGCGTCAGCCACTTTTTGTTTTTTAATCTCCAGTTGCTTTGCATAGGAAAGGTGCATGATTTGGCACCCCCCGCATTTTCCAAACAGAGGGCAGGGGGGTTTTACTCTGTCCGGCGATGGGATTAAAATGGTGACAAGTTCCGCAAATCCATAGGTTTTTCGGGTATTGATGAGGCGCGCAACGACTTTTTCGCCCGGGAGCGCCCCGTCGACAAAGATCGTATAGCCATGATAATGGGAGACGCCTTCGCCGCTATGGCCAAGTCCATGCACAAGTAAAGTAATTTCTTCGCCGTTTTTTGGCTGGGATAAAGTCATATAAATTGTTTAAAACGAGAAGAGTATAGCACGATTGAGAATTATTTAGTCTTAGGAATTGCGGGGACGAGACTATTTAGATCGGGGAGCTCGAAGCCGACAGGGATGTCTTCTTTTTTAACGGCATACCATGTCTGGTTTCTTCCGAATATTAAAAGCTTTCCTCTCACGATGAGATTGCCTGCATCGGTCCAAAGTTCCGCTCTATACACTTTCCCATGTTCGGGATCGAGAATCTGCCCTTTGAAAGACCATTGGGATTCTTCTAGATACCATATGATATCCAGACCGCTATAGAAAGGATCGCCGACAACGCCGGGTGCTCTTTTGGATGGGTGATAGATGCTGTCATCGATTTTCCCATTGTCGCCATAGGTGGCAATAATCCTGCCGTAGCAAAGATCTGCGTATTTATAGACAGCGATAATGGCTTGCGTAACGCCTTCTTCGTTGACAGTTTTCCAAAACCCTTGGATGCTTTCTGCGGCAGTAAGGGAGTTTAAAAGAAGAACAAGAGGGAGGAGTCTTTTCATCATAAGCTGCATAATTTTTTCATAAATCAGCTAGTGATTTTTATGCAAGGAGAGCCTTTCCTCCCCGTTTCTTGATATAGTCGATTAAATTTAATTTTGCACCCTATGGCCGCAGCGAAAGCTGCCGAATTTTAAAAAACGCAAAGCACCTTGTATTGGTTTAATACTAGGTGCTTTGCGCTTTTTGAAATTCGGCGCTTTGGCGCGGCCAGATGATGTAAAATTAATTTTAATCGACTATAATACCAATCGCAGCAAATAAATTCATATTTAAGCCGCGTGAAAGCTGTCGATAAATCGAAGATCGTAAGTGGCATTGTATGACTTCATACTATGCCACTTACGATCTTCGATTTTCGACGCTTTGACGCGCTTAAATATGAATTTATTTGCTGCGATTGGTATAAGATCTCTAGGGAGCGTTCC
>CAZQNB010000060.1:0-8763 GCA_964594545.1 uncultured bacterium
CTGACGATCATGGCCTCCATTGTCGCGGATCGTAGGAGCGGTCAAAATACATCCTAGATTGTCCGATGAATTCATTGCTTAATGGATTCTGTCTAGACCCTAAAGTCCGGCAATCCTCAAGAGAAATCGACGGTGAAACAATGTTTTGTTTCTTTCCGAAGTATGTGTAAATTGCATACCTAAGCGCATCCAATCCATGATCCGCTCTTTTAATCGGAGCGTCTTCTCCCTTCTCGGCGGCCTTGGGGTCCCAGCAATATCCCTGCACCTCCCCGATAAGATTTCGACAGGAACGTAGAATCTTGAGATCGCCCATGCTCAAGTAGCTTGAGAGCATTTTAATGCCCTCCGTGACGTCATTATCAGCGTCTTTAATCGGAATTTGATTGATACCTGCCTTGCGAATCTCTGTCTTAAAGCTTGCTGCTGCCGGATCCACATAAATGAATTTTACGTTGCGCCCCTCTACGAATTTTCTCAAATCGGTCGCATACTCGGCGTCGGTCTTTTGTCGACCCATTTTTTTGGAATCCCAATAATATTCGTCCTCGACCCAAAGGGGGAAAGGGGCTTCGTCGTTGTATCCAAGCAGAATAAACGAGGTGGCATTCGTGAATCCGACGTCGACTCCGACGAGGTGATATTTTGCATAAGCGGGAGGGCGCTGAATGGTATGTATTTTCTCGTCAAAGAAGTCGAACACGGCTCCCTCTGCTAGACACCACTCGCCTTTGATAAATCGTCTGTAAAACACACCCGTGTGCTGACGTTCTAAAAACTCACGTTCTTCTTTGCCTAACTTAGGATTGTCGAGCAGCCCAAAATAGAAGGTGGTGACGTCGGGGTTATTATCGATATACCCCGTTTTAAGCCAGTGCTGGCTTGAATCAGGGTTCGTCGTAGCAAAGATTCTTCCATTGTTCATGGCTATACGTTGTAAGAGAACAATCCATGAGGATTCCGGGATAAGAGAGGCCTCGTCGACAAGCGCGGCTTGAAGGGTGCAACCACGTAACTTCCCTTCGCTTCTAGCGTCATGGCAGCCGATGATATGGATTTTTCGCCCCCATTGTTCGATAACGGACATTCCGGCTTTATATACGCTGTCCATTCCGATAAGATCGCGTAAAATAGGCAAGATATTACGCCTAAAAGCGTTCGCGTCACGGCAGATGATCGCCATATCGCCTGGGGGAGCCTCTTGAGCCTCTATAATAAACCGAAGGGTTGCACTATAGGATTTCCCGGAGCGGACGGCTCCCGACCAGATATTAATCTTTTTGTTGCTCTGAGCTATCGCCCGTTTCTGTTTCGGTGATAGACTCAGAGCGGATGTTAGATGCAAGTCGTTCGACATGGGTTTTATTATCCTGTTGAATTTGTTCTCGGTCCCAACCAATCTCATTTCTGAAAATGTTTCGCATAATAGTTTGCCACACTACGGGGCTACCACACTTGTAGCCACCTTGCATAAGGGTTTTTCCCTCGTTAAACCAATGTTGATATCGCTTAGCTTTAGCCTCTTCAATCAAGATAGGGGGAAACTCTGCGGGATTCTCTTCAATATATCTTTGTATTGTTTTATGGCAGCATGAATATCCTTCGTGGCGAAAGAAAAAAGATTCCTTTGGATTGCCTTCCGCCAGATGTTTGCAGTACTGATGAAACGCTTCCTGACGGATAGCTGGCATTTTTAATTTAGTACCATAGGAGTTTCCCTTGGGAGTTTCTGGTAGGATTGCATTGTTAAGGGGAGAAGGTTTTCTAGGCATAATAACCGTCCTTTAGATAAGCGTCGTATAAGTCAGTAATTGCAGGGGTAAATGACCAAAACTCAGTGTTATCCGGGCCGTAACCACTTTGTTCACGGAGATGAAGTACTAAATAAGCGGATAGTCTTGTGGGCAATCTAGCGTGGAGCAAACAAGCCACGGGGGCGTATCTACATGCGATTTTGCAAGCAGAAACAGTGTTAGTTTCCTTCTCGATGGCATCTCTACCTTCTTTGAGGAGCTCTAACAAAGTATCCGCATTCGTTTCTGTCCCGATAATATTGAATTCGGGGATAGAGCCATCCCAAGAATCTTGTTCAGTGAACATTTCATTAAGTTCTGGGGCTGCGTCAATAAATAATTCTGGCTTCATAAATACCTCTCTTAAGATAACATATATTGAATTTATTTTTATTTAGTTTCTGACCAATTTTTTCCTATTTTCGCCTCGACGAGTCCTTTCATGTACGGATGCGCGCTAGGGAATACGTCTAAAAAAGCCGCTTCCATCGCTTGGGCAGCTCTGGTCGCTATTTCCTGCGCTTGTGATTCCACTACCTCGAGAAGTATCTCGTCATGAATTACATTCACAAGAGAACACTCCTCGTTGAGTAATGGTGTCAATCTAGCCATTGCTCTTAGTGTGATTTCTGCCGCGCTTCCCTGAATGGGGAGATTAAGCGCTGCTGTGAATCTATAACCCTCTAGTTCTCGATTGAAATTGCGTATGCGCCCACATTGGGTGCGAATGATGCCTGTGATCTTAACGATATTTCCCGTATCTTTTTGCCATTTGCGGAGTCCGTGATAAGTCTTGAAGAAAGCATCCCTATGCATTTCAGCCTCTCCTTCGCTCATTTCTACGCCATATTGCTGCTTTGCATAGATTGCGAGTCCTTTCGCTCCTTGACCGTAAAGTAGGCCAAATGCGACCGCCTTAGCTAACTGTCTTTGAGCTTTGGTAACGGAATCTCTGGGAATATTTAGCAATGACGCCGCTGTATTTGCATGGACATCGCCTCCTTCTTCGTAAATACGCAGGAGTTCCTTGTCATTAGCGATGAGAGCAGCCACACGAAGCTCTTGTTGGCTATAATCTAAGCCGATTAGGAGATACCCTTCTCTAGCGATAAAAAGATCTCTAAAACCGGAGCGAGGCATGTTTTGCATGTTGGGTTTATTGCTTGCCATACGGCCTGTAGAAGTGGTTCCTAAAGAGAACAAGCCATAGAGTCGATTGGCTGAGATATCGATGAATTTATATAGCCCTTCTCCAAACGAGCTGATTTTCTTGGCAACTTGTCTGTATTCAACGATCTTTGGGAAAATAGTATGCAGATTCTGTTTGAGTTTGAAGGTGGGGGTTGAAGTGCTTAACGCCCCTTTGCCTGTCTTTATCCACTCCTCGAGATCATCCTGTTTTAAAGCTTCATGCAACCATTCCCCAAGTTGTTTCGAGCTGTTGAGATTAAGTTCTTTCCCTAAAGAGGATAAGATTTCTTCGCGTAGGCGATTGCTTTCTAGCCCCCACTCGGCAATAAGGATCTTGTGTTTATCCACATTAAAGCCAATCCCTCCAAGTTCCATTTGCGCTACTGCGTATTGGGCATCACGTAAGAGTTCATAAGCCCGGCAAAGACCTTCTTTTTTGAGTATGTCCCATTGCTTGAGGAAGAGTTTGATGGGGAGGACTGCATCAAGAGCAGCGTACTCAATTTGCTCTTTCGTCAATTCTTGTTGTGACCAATCAGACTTCTGCATTTCTTTAGAAATATCTAAGGAAAGTATCTCTTTGGCTAGATCCTTTAGCCCGGCAGATGTACTGAGATTAAGGTCCTTTTTGAGTTTGGAACGAATTCCATAAATCACCCGGTCGACCAAGAGGGTACATCCTAGTCGTGTAGGGAGTATTCCTTTATGTAATAGGTGTTTCAGCTCAAAAGCGGCATTGTGAGCAATCATTGGTTTTTCCCAAAGTTTGGCGGGGAAAGCTTCCAAGGATAGCTTGAACATATCGAACACAAACACGTTATCGTTTCCGTCGTAGATTTGGATTAAACGAATCGCAGATTTCCTTGGAACCAGTCCCGCTTCTTTATCGCTTGAAAACTCCGGAAGAGCACATGTCTCAATATCAATGCCTAGGGGGCCTTTACACTTCAAAAGATTGCCTGCGGCAGAAATGAGGTCGGCTAACGATGTAACTATAATCAGTTCCACTCCCAAAGAACTTAAAAAAGATGTCTTTTTAGATTCTTGTGGAGGGGCTTCCCTTTCGGCAGGCATGCTTTGTAGTCCTTTTAAGCGACGAGCGGCGGATCCAAAAATCATAAACACCTCAGCTTTTGTGTAAGTTGAAACGGTTCTCGGGGAAACTTACACAGAGATACACATAGATACACGCGACTTTGTGTAAGTCTGCTTCATAGACAACAAAGTCGTTTTTCGGGGAAAAATACACATTTACACAGGTTTTTAGGCTTCCGTTTACGTACATTTCCTGATGATTCTCGCGATTGTTAATATTATATAAAGAAAACGTTCTAAAATGGTTTTTAGTGTAAGTGTGTATATTGTGTAAGTTAGTCTGCATCTTTGTATTTACTGATTTGTGGGTTGATCTCATACGAAATGCTGTCCTTACGTGTTTGTTCTGTTTGTCTTATCCATCCGGCCTTTTCAAGGGACGTGATAATCTTCAGAGCTGTTTCGTCATCGTCTAATCCACGCACCCGATTTTTAAAGAGGGCGAGTGAAGTATGGGAAATCCCTTCGACGATTTGCTTGATAAGCCAGCGTGCCGCTTTTTGTAATAGATAGGGAAAGCCTTGCTTGCCAGTCCTTCTCTGCATATCTAGCGATTGCGCAAAGAAGTATTCTCCGAGTTGTTGTGCACGAAGCCATTGAATTAATGTAATATCGGGCAAGGAGTTTCCGAGTATATTTGCTGCCGCAGCTTCAAGCAACGCAAGAGCCCCGGCAATACGTGTAGTAATTGACGTGATCCGAGAGGCGATGTCACGGACGTCCTCATAACGACCTCCAGGGCCTGACTCTTTTTCTATCTCATTAAAGAATGTTCTTCTTTCTTTAGCTGCTTCTTGACTCAATCGGATACAGACAGGTTTTTCTACTGTCCATCGTCTAATCTTAATCACTGCGTCAGAAAATGACTTTAGCCTTGTTGTATCGAAGGGGAGATCGTCTTCAGATTCAAGGCGCTTTCCCACATGTGAAACAGGGTTTACTACGCAAACACGAGCGACAAGCCCGCTATCGCGCATTGTTTTATTGGTGGCAAAGTCTTTCCATAAATCCCGTTGGATGAGTGCGCAAACCGTCAATGCGGGTTTTCTTATAAAGCTATCTTCGCCCTGACCGACATCTCCGCCGCCTACGCGCGATCGGTAGATCGTATCACCCCAGACAGCCGAGACGAAGAGATCTTCCTCAGAGGAGGCTTCTGAAGAACCTCTTCCTATGATTCTACTAAAGATTTTCCTGGCATCAGATGAAAAGACCCCGAATGTGCCGTTGTGTAAGTGGAGCTTTTGGAATAGGCGTGCGCTAGTGATATCATCAGCAAAATTCTCAGGTTCAGCGGGGGGCTTCCTTTTTGAAGCATATAATTCTTTTAACTGAGCTTGCGCAGCTTCTTTTGAAATCGTACTGCTACGTCTTCCTTTTTTAATTTCATCTGAGCTCTCTTTGATTAGTTCGTTGAACGCGTCTATCTCAGCTTTTTTCTTCTCGAAGTCAGGCCGTTCATTTTCGATTTCTTCCATGATAAGAGATAGAGAGCACTCGTATACAGTTGATTTGCGATCACCAGATTCCATCACCCCGACTAGAAAAAGTGACGGGTGGTGCAAAAGTCCCGGTTTCTCTTGAATCAAAATCTTTTTTCCTGCAGATAAACACAACATCCCTAGAGCGGGGATTAGGGGAATTGAGGGATCCACACAAGCAAATCGAGCGACTTCCAAGATGGCATCGCGAAGACAATCTGGTAACCCGTCGATCGGGAAACTCATTTCTGTATTTTCCGAAAAGTCCAAGGGAGCAGGCTCTTCCCAGGATCCTGAGACTCCGTTATGGAGGGGCTTTTTGGCGGGTTGGTAAGCGCAGGTCAAGGAATTGATTGCCTTTGCAATAGTATTATTGGAATAATCTGATCGAGCCCATTTAAACTGGCGCTCAGGATTTTTGTAGAGGGCGCTTTCTTTAAAAATCTCGATTACTTGTTCATGTTTTTGAGAATAAAATGCGATAGAACAGACTAGAGCAAAATCAGCGCTGCTGGCGTCGCCGTTATAATCTGAAATGTCCCCATCGTAAAAGAGTTTTTGGAACTTGTGGTGATTGTGCGCTTGATTGAGAAGAGCGATTATTTCAGCGTTTGAAAGAGGGGGGCTTGGGAAGTAATTGAGCTGAGGCTGTTCTTTTTCAGGGAAATGCTTGAAATAGAAATCATGGATAGTTTTTTCTGGAATAGAGGAGAGATAGTGTCTTCTTGGGAGAATGTTTCCCGTAATTGTTATGAATTTTTTGTCATAGGAATCATAGAATTCAAAATTGTTTCCTTTGCAGGCGCGTCCAGGTTTTTTCCCCTGGAAAAAAATATGTAAACCCTTTCCGCTTACAGATATTTCCGTGTACGAGGGGAAAGTGGCCATAACCTCTTTTGCGAAATCGGAGGGAACTCCTTCCGAGTCAAGACAGTTGTCTAGATCAATGCAACAAATAGGAGGAATTGAGAATTGTTGAGTAATCACCCCGCATAAAGCGATTGCCGGGAAATCTTCTGAGGAAAGAACATGGTCTTTGATTTTTTTAAACCCTACCCAAGTGTTTGGATCAGAAATCGAAGCGTGTGCGTCGTTTAATTGTTTGGGAATTTTATTTTGGGACACTACCCAAATAGGATAATCCCGCAAATAATAAAAAGCGCCCTGGTCATATGAGCTTCTATAATGAAAAATCTTTTCGATGTGATTGCGTTTTTCATTGAGAAAATCGTCTTGGTTTTGTGATAATATAGCCATTGATGCCCTAAAGAATTAGGGCTCGCGTCAACGAGCCCTTTTGTGTTTTAAAGGTCGAAGTCGAGATTGCCAAATCTGACTTGGTAAAAATTCCATACGGCGCAGGAGATTTCTGTAAATTCTGCGCTTTCGCCAAGAATAGATCGAATTTTCGATAAGGATTCTTTTATAATATTAACTCGCCGTTTGCTCATCGTTCCTCCCTGTGTTCTTCAAGCCACGCCAAAGCCTTATCGTGATCGACATAAAGTCTGTTGTGAATTCTAAAAACGCATCTTGAAAATCCGTTTTCTTTTCTGTCTAGAAGGACTCGATCCCAAGCCCCTTTTGTCAGTTGTCCGAGTTCTTTAGAAAGAAGTCGCGCTTTTACTAAATGCATAAAAATCCTTTCCGCAGTTAGCGGTATTAGAGTGCATGTTAAGACATTATTTCAGAACTGGCTGTGAAAAGTCAAGAACAGACTTTACGGCCAAAGTTTCTATTGATAGCACGGATTGCTCGAAAGGAAAGAGGCAGAATTTTTGTCAGTGTGTAGGAATCGATATACGAATATTGGAGAGCACGGTCTAATGGATGGCTGTTTTGATAAGAGGCTTGTGCTGAGTTGGATGGCATGGATTGACGTTCTAAGTCATTAATTTTCAACGGGATCATAATCCGTTTGTCGCTGGTTCAAGTCCGGCTACCGTCATTCTCAATCCTCCCAGTTGATATTATTAAAAAACACTTCCATGTATTTAGCTTTGTCGAGACCAAATTCCGGCATGTAGGCGTGTTTAAACATGTCCATGATGAGAATGGGGACACCTCGGACTATACCGAAACAACTTGAAGAATCAGAATTTTGAGGTAAAGCCGACGCCGCCAAAAACCGATGGTTCAATTACGAACGGTATATATACCGGTAAATTAAATCTTAATGTCATTATTTTTGTGATATGTTATCATAATTATATGTGTATTAAAAAACATACTTTATTATGAGTATTTCATCGTGTAAAACAAAATCAGGTTTGGGATTTGAGCATTATATGGCAAATCGTCTTAAAAAGAGCAAAGCTGCTTTGTGTCCTCAAGATGCATATAAAAGAGGGCTCGAGTTAATGGTTAAGGCGATGGATATAGAATATAGAAAAGATGGGGTTGTTCTTATGAACGCCATCATAGGCAATACAAAAAGGGTTGAATATCAGAACCTATCCCACTAATAATTGAGTTTAATTGTTATGTCATTAAATTTATCTAGTCCAGTCAGTTTAAGTAGTTTTAGTTTGACCGTTCGAAATTTGCGTTGGTCAGATTATGATAAAGCTATAGATGTAATGGATAGTTGGTCTAAAACCGCATATGAAAGAGGCGATCAGCTAAGGGATTCTGAGATTTGCAAGCGTTTGCAAGATTGTGGATTAATGAGCGAACAAGTCCGAAGCATGTTAATTCGTTTACCCAATGTGGTAGAGGATGATCATGAAATTTCCATTTGTATTGATAGAGAAGAAAATTGGCAGGCGATCATATCTTTTGAAATAGAAGATGATAAAATTTACATCGCAAAACTAGTCTCTAATCCAACGAATATTGAGCCTCGAGTCATTGGATCTAAACACCTGCGAGAGAATCCTGTAAAAGGAGCCGGCAGCGCTTTAGTTTTTTTGGTCATGTCAAGGGCAATTGAATTAAACAAAAAAAATATTTATTTAAGATCCCTTCCAACAGCTGTTGGTTTTTATGAAAAACTAGGGTTTTCTCGGGATACAGATCAGCCATTTAGGACTTCTGTGTCTATGCAATTAACGTCCGAGAAGATACAGGCTCTTTATCCTCATTTAATCATTCCAAAACTTGCTGCCTAGTATCCCGTCCAAACGCCGATTCTTCAATCACGAGCGGTATAATACCAATCGCAAAAAATAACTTCCTATTTAAGCGCGTCAAAGCGTCGAAAA
>CAZQNB010000061.1:0-8452 GCA_964594545.1 uncultured bacterium
CCGGGGACAGGGGAGTTAGGCGAGCTCATTTTTAGAAGAGATCAAGATTCCGGTGTTCGTTTAGGTGGAGTACTGCTTACGGACGCAGATATTACGTTTTCAAACTCAGGCTCTAAAAATTGGAGCGGTAATAACGTTTTAGTTCTTGGGCTTGATCTCAACTTTGATAAATTAAATGTCTGGAAAGGGGGGTCTTTTGGGATCTCCTATTTACAATTCAACGGAATGGATTCTAACGGACGCGCAGGTGTTGTTCAGGGTTTTGATTCTCTATCCGTCGTTCCTCCCTATGATAACCGCTCTCAACTTTATGAAGTATGGATCCGTCAGGAACTGTTTGATAAAAAACTCATCATTCGGATCGGGAAAACGGTTCCAACCTATGATTTTAATAACGTGATTCGTCCGGTTCCTGTGCAAGATCAGACGCTTGCTATTCCCGGCGTAAGCTCTCTTTTATTTAGTCCCATATTTATTAACCCCGTAAACATTGGGGTGATGCCCGGATATTATAATTCGGCCTATGGGATTACAGTGAATATCGCGCCAACGGATCAATATTATATTTCTCTCGGAGCCTATGATGGAAATGGAGCTCGCGGGGTGCAGACAGGTTTGAAGTTGGGCCCCCATTTTAATGGCTATTATTTTTGCGTTGCAGAAACCGGGGTGAGTTGGTTTGCGGGAAAAGAACGCAAGCCCGGCAATATTGGGGTAGGAGGCTGGGTCCAGACAGGAAAATTACAGATTCCGAAAGGGGCGTCTCAATATGGCGCTCAGGGAGCTTATTTCTTTGGATCTCAGAGAGTTTGGTTTAAAAATCCGGGCGTCGATGATAGTGGCATTAGTGTCTACGCGCAGCTTGGACTCAATCACGCCAAAACATTGCCGATGAATCGGTTTATTGGCGGCGGATTTACCGCTTTTGCTCTAACGCGGCCTAAAGACTCTTTTGGGTTTGGCGTTGCTTGGTCTCAGCTTAATCACCGACTGTTTACAAGAAAAAGCGAGCTGATGTTCCAGGCATATTATCAGGCATTTTTGGTTCATAATACATATGTGGAGCCTGTCATTAGCTATATCCCAACGCCTGGCGGAGGAGTGGATTTGCCTCAAAGAGTGATCGGGACCGTCCAAATGATTACATTGTTTTGACCTTAAAAAGATATGTTGATATGACAGAGAAAGAGGTGAAGATATGAGTATTCGTGGTTTATTGATTTGGTTTGTTGTTACTTTATTTGTTGTATACGCGTTTTTTCTCAATACCGCGGGCGCTGTCTTTTCCGAAACCTTTAAAACGTCCTTGCACTTATCTGATATGGGAGCCGCATTTGCTGTCGGATCTTTTGTTTTAGGATTTGCCTGTATGCAAATTCCCGCAGGGTATCTCTTGGATCGTTATTCTGTCCGCTGGGTAGCAAGTTCAGGTCTTGCTCTTCTCGCCTTAGGAAATTTGACTTTAACTGCATCGACGAATTTGCCTCTTTTTGCTTTTTCGAATTTCATCCAAGGTCTTGGCGCTTCTTTTGCTTTTATCGCTGTAGGGAAATTGATCGGTCAATGGTTTTCATCAAAAATGTTTCCCATCTTATTTGGGTTAACGCAGACGATTTCCTGCGTCTTAACTGCGATTATCCACTACTATCTCGTACAAGCCCTGAAAACCGTTTCTTGGCAGGCGATCTATTTGGAATTTGCTTTGTTTGGCTTTGCTTTGCTCGTTGTCATGTTCTTGCTTGTGAAAAGCCCATCTAAAGGAAAAGGGGGATCTCCTCTTTCTTTTGGGAAAAGCATGCGCGCAGTACTGACCGATAAACAAATGTGGATTTGCTCTATTGCAGCTGCCACATCTTTTGGCGTTCTTGCAGCTTACGGTAGTTTTTGGTACATGCAGGTGGAAAAATATTTTTCGGTTGATCTATCGACATCCCTTGTCATTAGCGGCATGATCTTTGTCGGCATCGGGATTGGAACCCCATTTTTTGGGTGGCTATCGAATAAGCTTGGCTCCAGAAAACTTGCCATCCACATTTCCGTAGTCCCTGGCGCGATTTTTTTAATCATGGGTCTTTATCTTCCCCATTTTAACACAGCTCTCTATGTGCCTGTAGAAGTGGTATCATTTGGTATTGGATTTTTCTTGTCAGGCTCAATGCTTTATTATACCTGTATCAGTGAAATTGCATCGGATAAAACAAGAGCCGTGGCTTTGGGTTTGATTAATACTTGCGTCTTTATTTTTAATACAGCGCTTCTCTTTATCCCTCAGTTTTTCATCACAAAAGATTCCGCATCGTATTTCACGTATCTATGGATATTGCCGGTTTGCGTTTTAATCTCCATTTTTTGCGCCTATTTTGTGGAAGAAACAATGCCTTCATAGTTGACGCCGTGTGCGACTTTTTTGAGCATCTCATACAGCAGGGCGATTACACGATAAAGTTCTTGATATTCCATTCGCGTAGAGAAAAAAATAACAGGATAGCAGGATAGCAGGATAGGCAGGTTGGGGAAGCCCCAAACCCCCACAAAAAAGTCAATTTTCAAAAGGGGGTTCGGGGCTTCCCCGACCTGTAGCGCGGTCATCCGCGCGTATCATGTCCATCCTGCTTTTTTTCAAGTTGTTTATGATTCAGAGAACTGCTCCCCCTTTTTTTAATTGATTTTAGGCGAGATTGAACTCGCCTAAAAGCCGATTCTTGGGGTATCTTCGGGATAATCCTAAATTGAATCAAAATGTTTTTGCGTAGATTTTCCCTGTGGATAATTCCCATTTGTCTTGTTCTTTTTTGGGGCGAATCTGCATTGCTTTTTACTTTTGGCTCGATTGCCAAAACATACCTTCGTGTACAAAAAGGGATTGAGCTTAGTTTTTCCTCTATTCAATGGAAAAATTGGGGGCTTGTTGTTTCCCATCTTTCCTTAAAAGATCCAAATCAGTTCTCTGTCTCTATTCCCCAAGCCATTTTTAATCTGCGAACAAAACATATAAAAATAGATCGCCCTCATGTCTATCTTTACCAAATTCCTTCCATGACGGAGGACTCCTCTTCCGGGTGGACATATGCGATTGAAGAGGGATGGATTGAGGGAGAGGAGTTTTTAGGCGCCTCTTTTTCTTTTTCTCAAGATGCTCTTTCCCAAAAGGTGTTTCAGGCAAAAGTGGGAAGCGCCTCCCTTTCTGTAAACACTCATTGGGATGCGAACCAAGAGCTCATCCAGGTTTCCTGCGACCAATTTCCCCTTGTCTTTTTAAAATTTTGGACGAATCGCGAATGGGAGGGGACAATCCGGGGTTCTTTCCATTTGGCGAAAAAAGGGGCGGAATTTTCGGTTTTAGATGGGTGTCTTGCCTTCTCCGATATTGGCTATGAGGGGATTGCTCAAGGATTTTTCGGGAATCTGGATTGGGATGGCTTTTCTGAAGTGTTTTCCCACCCTAATTCTCTTGCTTGCGAGGGACGGCTTCGTCTGCACCTTCTGGATGGATATTTGGTGGGCAAAGAAAATCAATCGATCGCCTCTAAGATCCAGGGAGATTTGAGTTTTGATGGAAGCTCCGGCGCTAAATGGGAAATGACATTTGAACATTTAGATAAAAAAGTTCGAGGCTGCGGCCGCGGGTTCATCCAAAGTATACAAGGGCGTTGGTTTGAGTCTGAACTTCGTTTTGAAGACGCTGTCATTGGGATGCATTTTGCTGAACAAAGTAATGGGAATCTTTGGGATATAAAGGCCCAATCTCTTCAGGTCCCGGAGATTTCGTGGCTCGAAGATTTTTTCGCGACCGTCGGTTTTTCTCCCTCTCCCTTTACATTCGAGCAAGGGATAGCAAGCGGCACCCTTCAACTTCATGTGGATAAGGGGGGTCAGTTCGACTGGAAAATCATCGAAGCCTCTTTGCAAAATATCCGTTTAAGAGGGGATCGTTTTTGGGTTGCGTGCAAAGAAATCTTTGTCAAAGAGGGTCTTTATTCATTTGCAGATGGCTCTTTTTCTTTAAATCGGTTTTTAAATGGAGAAAACTGGCAAGGAAGCGGCAATTTAGGAAAACGCGTCGGGTCTGTATCGGGAATGATTGGAGAGGAGTCTGTTTTAGTCAGTTTTCAAGGCGCTTTAGATTCTTTGATCGCGCATGTAGTTCTTGAGGGAAATGTTAAAGGAGATTTGGCTTTAAAGGCCGAATGGAAAGATCAGAATATAGGCTTTGCCATAGATGCGGGAAAAGGGACTTTTTTTTCCTTATTTTCTGTTGAAAATTTTCAAATGAAAGGAGAGGTGGGACTTGAGGGCCTTTCTTGTTTTGATACGAGGGGCATTCTCGATGTGGGGAAAAAAATTCCGTTTTATTGCCCCATCTTTCAGTCACAGGGACAATTTGATTTTCGGTTTGAGCATCCGTTCTTTGATTTTATTCGCATTGCAGGAACGTCAAGGGGCGGAGAGATAAAGATAGATCCAAAACGAAGTCATTTATTTGGAGGATCAATTGAGAATGCGTCCTGTTTTATTTCGGCAAATGGGTTGGATCAAGTAGACGCTGTTTGCAAAATCCCATGGAAGTTATTTCCTGTGTTCTTTGATATGCCTAAAGCGCTTGATGTAGAGGACTTTTTTTCATGCGCTCTTTCGTTTAGAAAAGATAAGGGACTTGAACTGGAACTCATTGCAGAAAAGTCCGATGTTCATCTTCGACTCACGAAACAAGAGTCTCTTTGGCGTCTAGATCCCTCGAGGTTTTGGGGGTGTTTAATAGAGGCTAGTTTTAGAAAAGAAAAAGAGGGCTTGCAAATCATTCAAGGGAAGGGGTTTTGGGAAAATGCGGCCCAATTGGCTTTTAGCGGGCGTATTTCTTCTTTAGATACATGGGATTTGACGGTTTCTTCCTTGCGGGTGGACTTAGATGCGATTTCGGAGTGCAGGGACTTAAGGGTTGAGGGGATTTTAGAGGGAGATGGGATTATCCATTGGAAAGGCGAGTTAGAATCGGATTTTGATCTTGTCACATCAGCCCTAAAGATCAAGGGATGGGATGTGGAAAATGCAACCCCAATACATGCGTACTGTTCTTCAAAAAAAGGGGTGTCTCTTCGAGGGATAAATCTATCCATTAGCGATCCAACGCTTCATTTATCAATAGCCAATTGCAAAGTGGGTCTTTTTCAATACGATGTAGATCAGTCGCTTTTTGTGTTTACCCAGTCGCAATTTCATATTCTGCCGGATCTCCTCTCAAAGTTTGGTCTGGAAAAAAGGCTCCCTTTTCTTTTCTTTGACAGCGTGCAAGAACCTTTGCATGGGATTGCCGATGTTGCGTTTTCTTCTGACTTTTCAAGCGGTTCTCTTTCCTTGAATGAACTCGATATTCCCATAGATGATACGCGCTATCAGATTCACAATTTGCATTTCGATGTAGAGAATAAAGAGTGCAAAATGAGTTTTGATCTCGATCATCAGTCCCGTTTGATTCCCATGGATCTTTTTTTTCGCTTAGATCCGGTGATTCAGGGGAGGCTGACCGTTGAAAATGGTTTGAAAGTCGATTGGGTCTATGAAGACAGGCTTTGTGTGCAATCGATCGTTGGAATGTGCGCGGGTGTTGACGCTTCATTTCATCGAGAAGGGGATTCTCTCATCGGGAGCGCAAAATTAAATGGGAATAAACTCAAAGAGCTCCTTCCGGAAAAGATAGCGCGCGTTTTCCACGAGCTGAAAATCGGCAATGGCTATGAACTCATGGGGCGGCTTTTCTTTTCGGATGAAGGGCTTGGATTTAAAGGGATTTTGAGTGGAAAACAGATCGAGTTATTTGATTTCGAATTTAAAAATATTATGGCGCAAATTGAGTGGGATGCAAGCCACTTTCACGTTTCTGATTTGAAGGTGAGTGATTTTGCCGGCGTTTTGAAGGTCGACCACATTCTAGCGGAAGGTGTTGGAAAAAATCCGTGGACGATCTCGATTCCTCATATTTTGATCACAGAACTGAGACCGAGTTTATTGCAAGATGTGGGAAGGCCTCCCGGAAAATTAAGCCCGCTTTTGGTCAGAGAGTTGAGGATTGATGATTTTAAAGGATTTGTGGAAGACAGCAAGACATATACCGCTAGGGGAGAGCTCTATTTCATCAATTCGTATAAGCGGGAAAAGTCGATTTTAGAGCTCCCTTCGGACTTTCTCAGTCGGATTGTGGGGCTGGATTTTGATCTCATGATTCCTGTTTGCGGGACCCTTTTTTATGAACTGCACGATGGGTTTTTCCATTTGACGAAGCTTGCCGAGTCTTATAGTGAAAATAAGCGTTCCGAATTTTTTCTTGTCTACAATGAAGATTCTCCCAAGATGGATCTGGATTGGAATTTGAATATTTTGATTCAGATGAAGCAGTTTGTGTTGTTTAAATTTACGGAGGCATTCATCATTTCCGTCACAGGAAAGCTCGATGACCCCAGATTACAGCTCCAGCGTAAAAACCGGTTTCTTAGGCCTTTGTAGAAAAGAGGTATTGACAAGGGGGTGTGATATATTTTAATATATCAAGTATATAGAGGAATATATCAGATGTCTCTTTCTGTGATAGAATTTATTGTTACGGCATTAAAGGCGGCGAGAAGCGTTAAAGGACTTACGCAGAGAGCTTTGAGTAAAGCTACGCGCATCCCTCAAAGCCATATTTCGAAAATTGAGAAGGGTTTAGTCGATCTTCACGCGTCTAGTTTAATTGTTCTTGCGAGATCCTTGGGTCTGGAAGTGATGCTCGTGCCTCGTGGGCTGGTCCCGGTTGTGGAGGCTTTGCAAAGATCAAATGGAAAGGGGGAGGGGGTCCCTCTATATCAACTGCAAGAAGGGGATGAAAATGGATAAGATCAACGCGCTTAGTGTCATGTTATATGATGAGCAAATAGGCATTATTACGCAGCTTCCCGGGGATAAAAATATATTTACATTCAGTCCGGAATATCTTGCGAAAACAACCCGGCCGACATTAAGTTTATCATTTAAAGATTCTTTTGGGGGCATTCAAGCGGATGTCAAGGCAACGCGCACCCGACTTGCTCCTTTTTTTTCCAATCTTTTGCCTGAAGGTATTTTACGTGAATATTTGGCTTCTCAAGCCCATGTGAGCGCAGAAAGAGAATTTGAGTTATTAAAGGCTTTAGGACAAGACATGCCGGGCTCTTTAACAGTACATCCGGCGCAAGAAGCATTTTCTGTTGCAGGAAAACAGCAAGCCCGGGCATCTAAGAGAGAAAAAAACGACGGGATTTTGCATTTTTCTCTTGCGGGCGTTCAGCTTAAATTTTCGGCTATATGGGGAAAGAGTGATACACTTACAATTCCTGCAGACGGTGTGGGTGGCTCTTGGATTATAAAACTCCCATCGACCCTATATCCGAATGTACCCGAAAATGAATATGCCATGATGTCTCTTGCTAAAGAGATGGGGATGAATGTACCGGAAATAGCATTGATCCCTATTGAACACATCGGAGGGATTCCAAACGCATTTAAAAAACCGGGCGAGATGGTTTATGCCATTCGTAGATTTGATCGAAAAGAGAGCGGTGAAAAAATTCACATAGAGGATTTTGCGCAAGTATTTGGCATATATCCCGAACAAAAATATAAAGCGGTAAGTTATCGCAATATTGCAGAAGTTCTGTATGCGGAGACAAAAGAGTCGGGGCTTGTTGAATTCCTTGAGAGGTTCGTTTTTAATGCACTGATCGGCAATGGCGATATGCATGCAAAAAACTGGTCTCTTATTTACCCTGATAAGATAGCTCCACGTCTTGCTCCGGCTTATGATTTTGTTTCCACAATTTTCTATTTGCCGGGAGATGAATTGGCTCTGAATTTTGTGGATTCTAAGGCATTTACCTCTTTAACTATAGAACAATTTAAACGATTTGCGGCAAAGGGACGTTTTCCGGAATCATTGGTGATGGATGTCGTTCAAGAAACAGTCAAGCGATTTAAAAATACGTGGCATTTAGTGAAAAATTTTCGGCTTGATCCGTTAATTGTAAAAACAATCGAAGAGCATTTCAAAAAAATTCCAATTTATCTCTCTTGCAAATGATACCATTAAAAACCGGTTTCTTGGACCTTTGTAAGCTTTGGCGGGAAATGGTCTTTCCCCCTCTTTGCGCAAGCTGCAAAGAGGGGACGCAAGAGAAATTGTTTTGCGCTTGTTGTTGGGCTCTTTGTTCTCCTCCGGATGAACGGGAGAAATGTCCCCATTGTTTTGAAGATTCCGAGGGGCTTTGCAGAAAATGCATTCGAAAACCCGATCTTCCTTTTTCGAGAGCGTATGTTTTTGAAGACACAGAGCCCTCTCGCTTGCTTGCTAAACAATCAACTGAGACGATCGCAGCCTTTATGATGTATAGTTTTATTTCTCTGGATTGGCCCCTTCCCGATGTTGTGATTCCGATGCCCGGCGCAA
>CAZQNB010000062.1:0-2145 GCA_964594545.1 uncultured bacterium
CAGGGCAATAGAATGATCCCCGTCAATCTATGGTCAAAATTTCATCCTTGGCCCAGTGCATCAGCGTTAAGACATATTCTTTTTATGAGACGAAAAAATGGAGCAGATTACTTCTGTAAAAAAATAGGAAAGCGAATATTAATCGATGAAAAGCTCTTCTTCGAATGGGTGCGTATGTCCGAAGACGAGAGATTGAAAAATAGCCCTGAGACGCAAGCATATAAAGCGCAGTTCGACAGGATAGACAGTCGTCGTCTTAAACAACCCTGACTTCTCAGATTTTTATTTGATCTTAGCAGGACTTCAAAAATTAATCGCTATTTTGGCATTCGTAAGTAGAAGAAAAAAAATCGAATAAAGAAGAGATACTTACACAGAAAATACACAACTTACACGTAGCAACACAAAATATGTGTATATCGCAAACAACCTACAACCAATGCTTTAAACTTAAATAATCGCGAAGATACACAAATACACAGATTTCCTGATACCTATCTTATCGCGAAGGCAGTAAGGAAAGAGCTTCTGGTAACAAACCCAACTCATTTTGGTAAACGGACTGTTGAGACATTTTCAAAACCGATATACTCAAAAGGCTGTTTATTTTAGCATACTCTCCTAAACGTCGAATCTTACGTGATAACAAATCTTCATCAAATGCATAAGGAAACAATGCATCCTTAAGCTTAAAAGCTTTCCAAAGTTCTACAAATGACCTCGGAACAGGAAACTCCTGCCCATCACTAATTAAATAATATCGCTCACCTTTCTTCTGAGGAACATCCAAGTCAAATAATTTTTTAGCCGATAACGGTGCATAGAATAAAGCCCGACACAGGAGAATGTCGTAAAAAGATCTCACAGCTGTGCTTTTAAGAGCTCTCTTTTCCAGGTATTCAAATAGCTTACACAATTCGGAGGAACTGATTGGTCCTTTATGTCTAAAAGTCAAAGGAGATTCTATGTCTTTATCTAAAAATGCGTACAGATCCGCAGCCTGTTTCTCATATTCGGTTTTTAAAGACACTGCAATAGGGGCTGTCTTTATTTTATCAATTACAAAATCGAGAGAAAAGCGACTGATTAAATCCTGTACAGATAGTTTTATAGGTTTCTCTCCTTCTGTATGCTGGTAAAACCCAAAGCTCACATATCGATGCAAGAAATCGCAGAAAACTTCTCTTTTCTCTACATCTTTAGGATCGCTTTTGATCCATTCATCGACAAAAGTTTTAGAAAACGAATGAACTTTAGCACGCTTTTTTGCATCCCTAACACTAGCAGCTTCCGCTTGCGGAAGGAACATATCTCCAGCTTTTGTGCTATACGGGAGCTCTAGCTTTAACAAAGATTCTTGTCGTTCTTTATAAACATCTATCTCCTCTGATAATTCTTCAGCTCTATCAACTTGAATTTTCTGAAGGATTTTCTTTAGATCTTTAAGCATGGTTAACCGTTCTGAATTAAAGTTTCCAATTTATTCATAGCGTCCCGGACGTGGGACTTAACAGCATGTGTATAGCGATCTGTAGTACGACTATCTTTGTGACCTACGATACGGGAAATGAGTACAGGCGAAATCCCCAATTGAGCAAGAAAAGAACAAGCGGTGTGCCGGAGTGTATGAAAGGTAGCATCAGCAATCCCCGCTTTACAAAGCACCCGCTCCCAAGCAGACTGGATATTCACAGGTTTATTCGGAGTATTTGGACTAGCAAAGATTAGACCGTTAATATCTGTTTGCTTAGAAGATGCCAATTTTGAAAATATACCAAAGACCTCTCCAGTCATAGGAACATCGCGAGGCTCCCCATTTTTTGTCATCGGCAAGTTAATTTCCCTATCTTTGAAATTCACATCTTTCCATTGTAGTGACAAAATCTCCCCTCTTCTCATTCCTGTATGAAGTCCTATCGTAAAAATATTAGCTAAATATGAACTCCCACTGGATTCACAAAAATTCTGAATATTCTCGATTTCTTCGTGATTAAAAATCCTAGTTTTCCCGTGTCCTGCCTTCGGCTTTTTAATTGAACGAATTGGGTTTTGGGTCATCCACATCCATTCTTTTACACAATATTCAAGAACAATTCCTATAGAAGCTATATAACGCAAAACCGTATTTGTACTACGAACCTTTCC
>CAZQNB010000062.1:2245-7352 GCA_964594545.1 uncultured bacterium
GTCTTACTTTTGAAGTACCGTCGACCACTGCGGTAAACTTCAACGATCATTTGATATCGACCGCTTCGTTTTCTTAAGGTTCCCATTCTTTCTTCCAACGCTATTCAATATGAGAAAATAGCATAGAGTCTTATAGAATTTACTGCAACGTGCGGATACGTAGTCCGTTTGTTACACGAACGTAAATACCTATAACACAATAAAAATCACAAAAAAGAGTTCGAATGAAACAAGATTGTCAGATTTTTTGTCAGAAAAAGTAGAGACTAACGCCGTTGTTGATTATCGTAAGCAACAACATTATGAAGAAAGTGGGTCAATAAAGGGATAAGTAGGCCATTATATCGTTCTGCCGCCCAACCATATGCTATCCCACTTACAAAGTGAGGCCAAGCGCCAAAAGGAGGGTTCGATACTGAACGCTTGTGTGCTAAGGCAAAGATTGCGCTGGTAAACGTTATCCGAAAAATTTTACTCTTGATTAGATCTTCATATGATTTTGGCACTATTTTGGAAACAGTTGGCAACGCGATGCGCTGAATGAGTCCTCTAAAAAGCAACTCCTCTGTAAAAGCGTTAAGAAGGACTGACGCAGCAAAAAAATTCGGTCCCCTTTCAACAATATGTGTAGGCAACATTAGAAATTTACGAATAGATGAAATCGAATAACATACTTGTGAGATTTTCAAGACAACGATGTTTTTTGAGCTAATATCGCATGATTCTGCGATAGCCACCATAAAACCTGCTAAAAAACCCTCAACTAATTTAGTGCTTATGACCTTTGCTGCTATGCCTCCTGCTCCTTTTATCGTTTTTATCGCGGACTGAACAAGAAACTCTTTATAACTCCAGATTTTTTCTGATTGGACAAAACCCATCGGATTATTCACAGAAGATCGCCCATCATCAACCGGTGTTCTTGAATCATTTGACACAGACATGTATTAACCATAATTAAAACAATTACAATTATATACTATATAGATATAAATAATCAAAATTAAAAATAATACTATACTTAATGTAAAATAAACTGTTTAAACAAAAGGTGTTAAATAGATGAACTCGTGTATGTAGGTGCTCAAATTTTAGTAGCAACTCTATTTCTTCATTCTCTATAATCCTGACAAAAATCTGACAACGGAGGTTCTGACCAGGACTGAATTTGATGTAAGTGCTTGATATTGAGAATGACGGTAGCCGGACTTGAACCAGCGACAAACGGATTATGATCCCGCTGCTCTACCAACTGAGCTATACCGCCATGATATGTATGCTGGAAACAATAGCGGGGGTAGGACTCGAACCTACGGCCTTTGGGTTATGAGCCCAACGAGCTAACCACTGCTCCACCCCGCGATAAGAAAGCAAGAGCTTATCACATCTCGTATTTTCTGCCAATTTTTTTAAAGAATCGACGAAATTTCTCTCCATGACGCAAGCGAAATCCCTCGCAATCCTCCTGCTAATTCCCCTGCCCGACTTGAGAAAAGCTCTCTGTCAGATAAAATCTTTTGAACCGCCTCTAAAACCCCCTCAAGAGGTGTTTCAAGGCCAGATTTCCCCTTCAATACTGTCCGGGCAATCTCTGTTTGCCCATAGGTAAAGGGGCCAAAAATGGAAGGACAACCATACAAACACGGCTCTAACACATTATGCCCCCCAATCCCGGGAACAAAGCTCCCCCCCACAATCGCAACAAAGCTTCGGGCGTAACATGAGGGCAAAAGCCCCATCGAATCAATGAGAATGACTTTTGCTTGGGTCCCATTTTGGAGTGCACTTAACCGCATATAAGAAATTTTTTTCTTCTCTAAGAGACTTGCCACCTCTTGGAATCTCTCAGGGTGACGAGGGGCCAAAAGAATCGTCCAAGGACCTAATATTAATTGATCCAAAAGGAGATCTTCTTCCGGAAAATGGGTACAGCTCACAGTTACATAAGAGCGTCCATCCAATAGGGGGATCTTCTTTAAACTCTCTCTCTTCATATCGAATTTCAGATTCCCGGTTACCTTGATCTTGTGGGGATCGTTAAGTAGAGGAGAAAACCGATCTGCATGCTCTTGACTTTGCACGCAGAGCAAATCCAACGAAGAGAAGAGCCTTTTTGCAAGAAAGGGAAATTTCTGCCACCTGCCAGCTGATCTAGAAGACATCTTTCCACTCACCAAAAAAGTCTTCCCTCCCCTTTTTTTAACCTGTTTGAGAAGGTTTGGCCAGAAATCACTTTCCACCAAAAAAAATAGGTCGGGGCGCAAAGTTTTTACAAATCTAGAAGAAGAAAATGAAAAATCAAGCGGCAAATACAAAAAGGCGTCCGCTTTACTGAGGGATCTTTTCGCCTCTGTCTGGCCGGTTGTTGTAGTCGTCGTAACCACAATCCAATGTTCCGGGAACTCTTGTTTTAATAAGTCGAAAAACGGCACTGCCGCCTTCACCTCGCCTACAGACACAGCGTGGATCCAAAGCACTTGAGACTTGTCTGGCGAAGGGAGAAAAAAGCCCAGCCGTTGTAAAAACGAAGGGTGCTTCTTTCCCCTTAACCTATCCCAACAGACCTTAGGGAGAGTGAGCGCAAAGTAGAGGAAAAGAAACAAATCATAAATCAAGTTTTCACAACGATATTTAATAACTTATTGGGAACAAAAATTGTTTTCACAACCTCTCCTCCTAAATACTTTTCCACTTCAGGGCTTTTTCGCACGTACTGCATCAGTTCCTCTTCCCCAATATTCATCGGAAGATCAAACTTACCGCGCAACTTCCCATTGATTTGCACAACATACGTTGCCTGATCATCGATTAAATACTCCGGGTTCACAGCCGGGATTTTCGCGTAGGTGATGGACTCTTTTTCTCCCAATTCTTCCCAAAGTTCCTCTGCGATATGGGGAGCGAAAGGATAGAGCATTTGAACAGCCCCTTTGAGACAAGATTTGGGATATTTAGGAAGTGATGTAAAGGCATTGATAAATTCCATCATCCGCGCAATGGCCGTATTGAATGCGAGCGCCTCAATATCTTTTGTCACAAAATCGATCAATCGATGCGTAAGTTTTAGGGCGTCTAAAGACTCTTCTTCTGTTATTTTGTCGCTATAAACCATGTCGTAAAACCGGTTTAAAAAGCGTCTACAGCCCATGACGGCGTCTGTATTCCAAACTTTTTCACGGTCAAACGGTCCCATGAACATTTCGTAGAGTCGAAGCGAATCTGCCCCATAATCTGCAATCATTTCATCAGGCGATACGCCATTGAGCTTCGACTTCGACATTTTCTCTACTTGAGAGATGAGCTCTTCGCCGGTTTTAGGGAAATAATATCTCCCCTCTTTTTCCTCCACCTCTTCCTGAGGAAGATATCCACCCGCATGCCGTTTATACGACCTAGAGGTCAAAAGGCCCTGGTTGCGCAGAGTCATGAAAGGCTCTAATGTGTGAACAAGGCCTAAATCATAAAGCACCTTATGCCAAAACCTCGCGTAGAGCAAATGCAAAACCGCATGTTCTACTCCGCCCACATAAAGATCGACCGGCATCCAGTATTTATCTGCTTTTTCTGACCACGCCTCTTTTGTGTTATGAGGATCGCAAAAACGGAGGTAATACCAGCAAGAACCCGCCCACTGCGGCATGGTGTTGGTTTCTCTCAGCGCCTTTCTTCCTGTTTTAGGATCTGTGATCTCTACCCAACCCCGCACTTTAGCGAGCGGACTTTGCCCCGACTCTGCCGGTTTATAATCATCGAGCTGTGGAGGCATTAAGGGAAGCTCATCTAACTCTAAAGATCTCATCGTCCCGTCCGGAAAATGGAGGATCGGCACCGGCTCTCCCCAATATCTTTGACGTGAAAAAAGCCAATCGCGCAATTTATAATGGACTTCCCGCTTTCCTTTTTTATGGCGCTCTAGCCAATCGGCCATCGCTTTTTTTGACTCATCTGTATTGAGTCCATCTAAACAACAATCGCCATAGCTGCTATGAATGGTGATCCCGTCACCTGTCCAGCAAGTTTGCTCTGCAAATTCCGAATTTTTCACAGGAAGAATCGGCAGTTTATATTCTTTCGCAAAACCAAAATCTCTCTCATCATGCGCAGGAACGCCCATCACAGCGCCGCTTCCATAATTCATCAGAACGTAATCGGCCACCCAAATAGGGATCTTTTTTCCTGTAACCGGGTGGAGCGCATAAGCGCCTGTCCAAACGCCTGTCAGGACTTTCGCTAAATCCGTTCGATCCAAATCGCTCTTCGATGCGGCAAAACGGATATATTCTTCAACGTTCTTGGCTTGGTCTTTGGTGGTGATTTGAGAGATGAGCGGATGCTCCGGCGCAATCACGATAAATGACACGCCAAAAAGGGTGTCCGGGCACGTTGTGAAGATCGGAAGAGAACTCTTCGTCGATTCTTCCGTAAAATAAATCGTCACCCCTTCACTTCTGCCGATCCAATTTGACTGCAATTTTTTCAAGTGATCGGGCCAATCTAAAAGATCTAAATCTTTTAGCAAGCGATCAGCGTAAGCGGTAATGCGTAAAATCCACTGTTTTAACGGGCGTCTTTCAACCGGGTATCCCCCTTCTTTAGACTTCCCATTTTCCACCTCTTCGTTTGCCAGAACCGTTCCTAAAGCGGGACAAAAATTGACATTGATCTCCGCTTCGTAAGCAAGTCCCTTTTCAAAAAGTTTTGTAAAAATCCACTGCGTCCATTTGTAATACGAAGCGTCGCTTGTCGCAATTTCACGATCCCAATCATAGCTAAACCCAAGAGATTCCAACTGGCGTCTGTACGTGTCGATATTGGCTTTCGTTGTAATGGAGGGATGCGTTCCTGTCCGAATGGCGTATTGTTCAGCAGGCAACCCAAAACTATCCCATCCCATTGGGTGAAGAACATTAAACCCGCGCTGCCGCTTATAGCGGGCTAAAATATCGGTCCCGGTATACCCTGTTACATGGCCTACGTGAAGCCCCGCTCCCGAGGGGTAGGGAAACATATCGAGAATATAGTATTTTGGTTTTGAAAGATCGATTTCGGCTTTAAACGTCTTTTTCTCTTTCCAGCGATGTTGCCATTTCTTCTCAATGGCTTGAGG
>CAZQNB010000063.1:0-6990 GCA_964594545.1 uncultured bacterium
GAGAGCTTTTAATTCAGTTTTCGTAGGTGGCTTTCAACTGGAAGCACTATATACCGTTCGTAATTGAACAATCGGTGTTTGGACGGGTTCAAAGCTTTGATAATCAATTAAAAAAAGGGCATTGTATTAGGTCAATACTATGCCCTTTTTTAATCGACTATATAATTATCGGTCGAGCGATAATTCTGCGACGATCTGTTCGCGGTTTTCTAGAAGCACAAACTTTTGCGCATCTACAAGCATCCCGTTGTGATACCAATCTGCGTCAGCGCTGTCTTCTGTATACGACTTACAGCAGCCGTGCTTTTTGTCGTTTCTCCACGCAGTTTCGGAAATGAGATTTCCCAGGTCATCATAGTGGAGCTCTGTCCCGTGCTTAACGCCGTTTACAAACGGGATTTCTGCCACGCGAATTCCGTTGCGATAGATCACTTTGTGGCCATCGAGAACACCATGATTCCAAGAAAGCTCCATTAAAGGCCTTCCGGATGCGGAGTATTTCATTTGCGACCCGTGGAGTTGGTAGTCATGGTAGTGGGAGATCGTATGAATTTCTCCATTAGGATGGAATGTTGTTCTTTCGGCAATGAGGCCGTTTTTCATTTGGTCTTTTGAAACAAGGAGCCCTTCTCTTGTTCTTTTAACGCGGTATCCATACCCATTTTCTACTTTAGCTTCAATATCGTGATCGGGGGTGAAATATTTTCCTTCGATGAGCACTTCGTTTTCATATTCTTCTACGCTGAGAGGAATGCCTCGATCACTCCATAAAGTGATGATGTTCCGATCGTCAAATTCATAGAGGTCTTCTCTGATGGGAATGCCCTTCATGTCAAAAACGGTTTCTTTTAGCAAAACGCCTTGATCGTAGGAAAGAAGTTTTTCTACAACTGGACTTCTGGCAAACGTAAATGTCGTAGGACCGTGGAGCACTCCATTTTCATAAGATCTTGTGACTTTAATCCCATTTTTTAATTCTTCGACGACTTGTCCGTCTTGTGATCTTTCTTCCCATTCTTCCGGGGACACGGTAAATCCATATTTATGAACGAATTGTTGTGACACAACTTGGTCAAGAGCTGAATTACTTTGGCAAGATGAGAGGATTAAGCCAGAGGACACAAGCAAAGACACAGAAAGACGTTTCATCGAAAACTCCGTAAAAATGTTTATTTATAATCTTATGCGGAGAGTTTTGATTTGGCAAGATTTTTTATCTCGACTTTGTACATTTTTCGGAAGTGAGTTTTGCAATATTTTGATCTACAATCGGTTATACCGCTCCCTTCAATCGGCTGGAACACGCCATTGAAGGGAGCGGTAACCGATTGTAGATCAAAAGATTGTGAGAATCGCTCCGAAAAATGGTCAAAGTCGAGTTTATGTGATCTGGATTTTTGAGATCATTTTTGTATGCATTTCTTCGACCTCTTCTGCCGAGATTGTTTTAAAAAGATCTCGATAGGTAAATCGGAAAGTGGCATTTTTTTGCGCCGTGTTTTCCGGTATGTACAGATCGATGAGCTCGAATTTTTCAAGGATCTCCGGACGGTTGTGTTCAATTTGCTCAAAAAGAGATTCTATGGTGGATTTTGCAGAAAGAGAAACCGTCCAATCCCTTTCAGATGAGGGGAGATTGGGAATGGGTTTGAATTTAGCGTTTGGATTGTGGCCCTTGAGGAGATGTTCTATGTCTATTTCTGCATAGAAAATCCGCTGCTTGATATCGGCTTTTGCCAAAAGTTCCGGATGAACTTCTCCAAACGATCCAATCCTCAAATCATTGGTTCGAATATCTGCTTGTCTTCCCGGATGAAAACTGATGTGATTCCCTTTTTTATAGGTGATATTCGGGATTCGTTGGGTTTGCACAATATTCTCGATCAGCCCTTTGAGAGTATAAAAATCGACATCCTCTATTTTATGACTCCAGTGAGAAGGGGCAGCTTTTCCTGTAAGAAGAAGAGCGAGCATAGGGACTTCAATGCATTGATTGTTTTGTAGAAAATGGATTCTCCCTATTTCAAATGCGCTAAACGTTGGGTTTTTTAGGTCGAGATTTGTTTTTGCAACCTGTAAAAGTCCCGGCAAAAGAGAGGGTCTGAGAATCGAATATTCTTCTGTTTTTGCATGGATGGCTTTGAGGAATTGACTCCCTTTAGCTGACATAAATTCAATGCAAAAATCGGCCATTTTTGGGCTAATGAGATCAGATGTGAGAAATTCTTGAAGCCCAAGAGCGATTATTTTATTGCGCAAGAGTTTTTCAAAGAGATAGACGCTGTCATTTGGGATTTGGGATGGCGTGCAAAGCGCTTTGTTTTTCTCTATATTGTTGTATCCATAAAGACGGGCAAGTTCTTCAATGAGGTCAATTTCTTCAGAGATGTCGAATCGATACGTTGGCACTTCTAGAAGAATTGCATCATCGCTTGAGGCTGTTATTTTGCATTCCAGCCGTTTTAAGATATTTTCCATCTCCGCAAAGGAGAGCTTCGTGCCAAGAAGTTGATTTGCTCTTGCAGGGCGCAAAGAGATCTTTTTGGGGGTAAAAGTCTCTTTTTTCAGGTCGATTTTCCCGAGCGCAATTTCTCCGTGAGAGAGTAAAGCGATGAGGTAGGCTGCCTCGTCTAATGCTTTCGGTATGCCGTTGGGATCAATCCCTTTTTCAAAGCGGATTGCGGCGTCGGTTCTTAAGGCAAGTTTTTTTGCCCCTTTTCGGATGGTGATCGGATCGAAAAATGCGCATTCGAGGAAAATGTTTTTTGTATTTTCAGATACTGCGCTATTTTTCCCGCCCATAATGCCGGCTGTGGCAACGATTTTCTTTGCGTCGGAAATGACAAGCGTTCCGGGGTGAATGTCCCTCTCAATGCCGTCGAGTCCCATCCATTTTTCTTGGGCTTTTGCAGTGGATATCCGAAGCGTGCCCCCCTCAATGAGATCAAAGTCAAAGGCGTGCATGGGGTGCCCGGTTTTGATCATGATGTAATTTGTGACATCGACCACATTGTTGATCGGTTTTAGTCCACAAGAGTAGAGCTCTTTTTGGAGCCAGAAGGGGGAGGGGCCGATTTGGACGTTTTCAATGAGCCGTCCCATATATCTTGGGGTGAGGTGAAAATCGTCGATTTGAACCGTAATCTTTTTTTCAATCGAACTTTTTGCGTTTTCGACAAGGGGGAATGTTTTTTGCTCGATCTTTTTTTGTAGGCCCGCGGAAAGCTCTCTCGCAATCCCAAAAGCGCTTAAGCAGTGGCCTAAATTTGGGGTTAAAGAGAGTTCTAAAACAGGATCCCAAAGAAGTTTGGTGAGGTCTTGCCCGTTTTCCCATTCTAAGGGGAGTTCCATAATTCCAATGTTGTCTTTCCAGAGATGGAGTTCGTCTGCAGAGCAGAGCATTCCGTTTGATTCCACGCCTCGGATCGTTGCTTTTTCGATGGTTCTTCTTTTGTCATCAGAATCAACGAGCAAGGATCCCACTTGGGCAAAAGCTGTTTTAATGCCCGGTCTGCAGTTTGATGCGCCGCAAACGACTTGGATCGATTTTTTCCCGTCATGCACTTGAGCGATATTGAGTTTTTCTGCATTCGGATGGGGGGTGACAGAGAGGACTTCTCCGACGATCACATTTGCAAAAGAGGGGTGTTCATTCAGGATCGAGTCGACCTCAATGCCAAGCATTGTCAATGTATTGCAAATGGTTTCGATCGGAAGATCGAGGGAGATGTAGGTCTTTAGCAAAGATAGGGGGATTTTCATAATGGCTCTATTTTAGCGATCTTCTTTTTCGAAAGCAAGTCGTTAAATTTATCTTTTTTCACGAAGCCTCTTGCGTTTGAGATTCAAAAACTTTAAACTATTATTTTAAGGAAAGAAAGATATGGATGAAATCCCTCAAGATCGATCGATGAGAAAAATGCGAGTACTCACTGTAGCCCTAATCATTAGCGGAGCTTTGAATATTGGTCTTGTGGCGATGGGTGTTTTTACTCAGTGTCAGGAGGCGGAATCCTCGATTGCAATACGACAGGTGGCCAAGGGAAAGGAAAGGATTGCAACGTCATTCGATCGATCTTTTGCCCAAATGGAGAAACTTTCGTTTCATGAGCTTGTTTCCTTTTTGACCAATCGCGACCTTGTGGATGATGGGTATTCAAAAAGGGATTTGGCGCTTTCTGCTCTTGTCGCTTTTCACCATTTTCATATAGAAAAAGCCCTTGGAGGAGCGTTTCTACAAAGAAGGGATATCTCTTTAACAAATGGTTTGACGGTGCAAGTATTCCCCGGGCTTTCCAATGATCATTTTGAGGCGGTTATCCGCTTTGCCTATGAAGAAAAATGGCCCGTTACTGCAGAGGGCCTCTTCAAGTTAATCAAAAAGGGATCGAGTCTTAAAGACGAAAGTCTTGTGCAAGCGTTTCTTGTGACTCCCGAATTTCGCGCTCTACAGGCGGTTTTTAAAAATACAGAAGTGTCTCAGCAGTCTACGGAATTGCTGCACTTGGTTTGTGAAGGCTCTTGGGAGCTTTTTGATCAGTTCGCAAGAGAGCAAGCGCAGCTTTTGGATTTGTCAATTGAGAGAAGAAGATCTCTATTGCTAGGGTATTTGGCGATTGGTTCAAAAACGGCGGCGCATCTTCTTTTAACGACCGATTTTGCCTTCATTGCAAAACGGCTAGAGGACAAAGGGATTATTGGGATGCTTTCTCTTTTAACGGAGAAAAGTGTAGAGGCTGAGCGTTTATGTATGGAGCTTCTCAAGTCCCCTCGATCTGACGCTGTATGGGAGAGTGCTGCAAGCGCCCTTTATGCGTATAATGGAGAAGAGGCTCCTTCTCCGATTGATCTTCAGGCAGCTAGAGAGAGGTTCGCGGGCGCAGCGCCGCTTCCTAAAGTTACAGCTGTCGAAGTTGCGAAATCAGCGCCAAAGACAGTCCAAGCGCCTAAACTGCGGCAGCATATTGTGAAAGAGGGAGAAAGTCTTTGGAAGATCGCCCGTCAGTACAATGTGAAAGTAGATGAGATTGTCAAAGTCAACGAAATGGAAAAAGATCGGCTATTCCCTGGAATGGTCCTCTGCATTCCTTAGATCGGATCTCTGCCGCCCTTATGAAAAGGGTGGCATTTAGAAAGCCTCTTAACCGTCAGATAGAGGCCTTTGAGAATTCCTTGTTTTTCGATCGCAAGTATTGCATATTCAGAACAGGTAGGAGAAAATCTACAGCAATGCCCCATAAATGGGCTGATTGCCGCTTGATAAAGCCTGATGAGAAAAATAAGAATTTTTTTGACTACAACCATTATGTAAATAGTATGACACATCCATTTGAAAAATTCCTTAAAAGTTTTAGTTCGGTCCTCGAAAAAAAATCTAGGCAGCTCAATAAAGCGACTTGGCTTTTGGAAACCACAGGATTCCAAGATGCGGCAGATCTTAAATCGGATCTCGATGCGGAACTCAAAATTCTCCAAAGCAACCCTTCTGTGTATAAAGAGCTGCTTGCATGGGAAAAGTCGGGGGAGATTCAAGATCCTATTTTAAAAAGGGAGTTAAATGTTCTCATCCGCGCTTTTAAACAAAATCAGATCCCTCAAGAAATTTTAGAAAAAATAGCGGAAAAGGAATCGGCCCTTGCCCAAAGCTATGCCCATTTTAGGCCTGAGCTTCGGGGAAAAAAAGTCTCTGAAAATGAGATTCGAGAGTATTTAAAAAAAGAGACGAATGTAGAGAAAAGAAAAGAGATCTGGGAAGCGTCAAAACAAATTGGGGAAATTTTAGCGCCTCAAATTCTTGCGCTTGTCCATTTGAGAAATGAGGCGGCCCGCCTTCTTGGATATGCAGACTTTTTTCAGATGCAGCTAGATCTTCAAGAAATAGATGGGAAATGGCTTTTAGCAACGTTTGATCATCTCTCTTTAAAATCAGATGCCTCTTACCTCTCCATTCTTCAGGAAATCGAAGAGAGCCAGGCTAAACGTTTTGGCGTTGCAAAAGAGCAACTAGGGCCTTGGGCCTGGAGCGATCCTTTCTGTCAGGAAGACCCGTTAGATAGCCAGGAATTAGATGGACTAGTTGCAGGCGTGGATATCGTCTCTTCTGCGACAAATTTTTATGATCATATGGGGATCGACGTTCGTCCTATATTGGCGCGTAGCGATATGTACGAGCGCCCCGGCAAAAATCAGCATGCTTTTTGCATGAATGTCGATAGAAAAGGGGATGTTCGAACGCTCAATAACGTAGGATCTTCGATTAAATGGCTCGAGACGGTGCTTCATGAATATGGTCACGCCATTTACGATTTGGGGATAGATCCAAAACTTCCCTATCTCTTACGCGATCCTTCCCATACGTTTACAACCGAGGCCATGGCTCTTCTTGCCGGACGGCAGGCCTATAAATCAGCTTCTTTGCAGATTTTGGTGGGTACATCTTCTCAAAAACTCTCTTTGATGAAAAAAGCAGACAAGAGTCTTCAGCGAAGGCAGCTTGTTTTTAGCAGATGGGTTCTTGTCATGACCGCGTTTGAAAGCGCCCTTTATCGCGATCCAAAACAAGATTTAAATCATCTATGGTGGTCGTGCGTAGAAAAGTATCAAAAAATTCAAAAGCCACAAAAAAGAGAAGGTAAATGGGATTGGGCAGCTAAGTACCATATGGGCCTTGCTCCCGTTTATTATTTCAGCTACCTACTCGGAGAAATGTTTGCCTCCTCGATTCAAAAATCTCTTGAAAAAAGATGCGGCTCTGCTTCGATTGCCACCCCATCGGCAGGAGAGTTTTTACATGAAAAACTTTTTTTCCCCGGCAATCGGATGGTTTGGGGCGATCTTGTCAAATATGTAACGGGCGAGCCTTTAAATGCCGACGCTTGGCTCGATGAGTTTGCAAACGATTAAAAAATTTTCTAGCAATATAGTTTAGTTTTTTCTAAGCTTTTCGGAAACAAAGGATTTATTATGAGTTCTGTTTCTCCGAAGAGCCCG
>CAZQNB010000064.1:0-6767 GCA_964594545.1 uncultured bacterium
ATGGGGCAACCTGGACTTGAACCAGGGACCGACGGGTTATGAGTCCGCTGCTCTAACCACTGAGCTATTGCCCCATGCAAAGTCATAGAATTTACCCGACTTTCTCTCAATTGGCAAGTCTTTTGAAGTTTTCTTTGCATTTCTTGAAATGCCCCTCTCGGTGTATCATGGTGTCCGGTGTAAACGGATTTTTTAAATGACAGAAATTTCTTTACAAAGACAACAGGGTATGCGCAAAGCTCTCGTCTGGACTAACCTCTTAAGCGAGCCCTTGTTCACCTTGTATACGTTCGTCGCCTTCATCTTATATAAAGACCTTGGCGCTAGTGCGTTTCAAATCGCTTTGCTCACCATGCTTAAGCCCGTTGTCACCGTTTTGTCCTTCTATTGGAGCGCAGGTCTCAAGGGTCGTAGTGGTAAATTAAAATCTAACGTCATGTGGGCCGGCATCTGGATGCGCGCCCCGTTTTTACTTTGTCCGTGGTTTGATTCCGTTTGGTTTGTCGTTGCTGCCGCTGTCAATTACATGTTCTTCTATCGCGCGGGATCGCCTGCTTGGCTTGAGATCATCAAGCGTAATCTAGGCGGGGAGGCGAGGGGACGGGCTTTTTCTTTAAGCTCAGCGTTGGGCTATTGTGAGGGGGTCGTTCTTTCTATTGGCATGGGCGTTGTGTTGGACGGCAATCCCGGTCTTTGGAAAATTCTGTTTTCCGGAGCTGCGGTCATTGGTCTTTTGACAGTTATCGTGCAGCGCAAAGTTCCCATGGACGAGGAAGAAGATTTAGGGGCGCGCATTCCGTTGAAAGAGCTATTTATTCGCCCCTGGAGAGACAGCTATCGGCTCATTCGCGAGCGTCCGGATTTCGCAAGGTTCCAGTGGGGCTTCATGATTTGCGGCTTCGGCATCATGCTCATTCAGCCCGCATTGCCCCTTTTCACCGTCGACACGCTGGGCATTTCCTATTTGGAAATGGCCACCGCTATTTCGATCGCCAAGGGTCTTGGGTTTGCTCTTTCATCGCCTCTTTGGTCAAAATGGATGGAGAAAATCCATATATCTCGATTAGCAAGTCTCGTCTTTTTAACCATCGGGCTTTTTCCCATCTTGCTCAGCTTCTCGGTGTGGGGTCTTGTGTGGCTCTATATCGCCTACTTTTGGTATGGGGTGGGGCAGGGGGGCAGTCATTTGGTTTGGAATCTGTCTGGGCCCATTTTTGCCGGAAAAGAAGAGAGCTCTCGCTACACCGGCGTTGGCGTTGTCTTAGCCGGCCTTCGCGGGGGCGTTGCGCCTCCGATTGGCGGCCTTTTGGCGGTCTCTTTCGGCTCAATCGGCGTATTGGTTATGGGCGGCCTTCTTTGTTTCTACAGCGGTCTGTCTCTTTTGAGAGGGCGCGGTGTTGAAAAAACTGAAATGATTAAAAATTAATTTGTTTATAAACCTCTTCGTCTTTATACAGAAAATAAAAGACAAAGAGGACTCTCATGCGAACACTCCAGTGCGGCGCTATCTTGTTATCCTGCATCTTTGCATCTACGGTATTTGGCGATGACAACCTTCCCTCAAGCGGAGAGGTCGCGGTTGTTCTTTCTCGAAGTGACAGCGTCCCTCCGGAAGTGCAAACGGCTACTGACCCCTATTTTGAAGGCTATATCCAGGCCCTCGTCGACATGCACTATGCTGAGTATCGCGTTGTTGTCATCGTAAAAGATCGCAATGTATGGCTTGCGAATTTACCCAGCAACAAGTTGATGTCCAATAGTATCGTCTCCTTTGTCAAAGACGTTCCCGGCGTTAAAGAAGTGCATCAACTCAATGGCGTCCCTCCTGAAAACGAAGAGCTGAGAGAAAAATACGTCCGTAGACCTCAAATTAACGGCATCTGGTTCCCCCAAATGACCGAGCTTTTTCAACCTCTGATCGCCGCTCCGCGCCAAATATCCTATACAGTGGGCTATCGTAGTGGGGACAGGGTTTGTGGAAACAAAGCGGTCGACATCGCTCTTGGCGATGATTTCGCAATCTATCGCTGGCTCGATGTTTTATGGCACGGAGATCTCCAAATCGGGATTGAAGCCGGAATCTGGTCCGTATTTAACATGGCTCCCAATCACAAAAATGAGCCGGGCACCGAACTTGTCAATACTGACTTTTACTGCGGCATCCCACTCACGTATGCCCATGATAAATGGTCTTTTAGACTGCGCGGTTATCATATTTCCAGTCACTTAGGCGATGAATTTTTAGTTAACCATCCGGAATTCGTTTTGGTAAATACAGGACCTAAATCTGTAAGAGACAACCCAAGCAAGAGAAGGGTCAACCCAAGTATCGAAGCGGTTGACTTTGCGTTCTCTTATCAGGCAAGCGAAGCCATTCGCGTATACGGCGTTCCCGGCGCAATTGTTCATAGCGATGAATCGTTCCCATGGAAACCGATGTATGTCGAATACGGAACCGAAGTGCGCTTCCTAGGAACGAAATTCTATAAGCAAAAACTCTATGGCACTGTGTACATTGGTCTCCACTGGCGTAACTACCAGGAACTCGATTGGAATTTCGATGGTACATATAAAATCGGCTATGAGTTTAGTAAACTCCAAGGCATCGGTCGTAAATTCCGATTCTACATCGAATACCATCACGGCTATTCTTTAGAAGGGCAGTTCTCAAAAATGAGAACCCACTATATGGAATACAACTTAAGCTACGGCTTCTAAAGAGGCAGCCAGAAAAAATATTTACCACAGAGAAATTTTTCTCTGTGGTGTCTAGCTCTTTGGTAAATATTTTTGCAACAGCGCCATTCTAAACAGAAAAACCATCGGGATATATGGGCCCTGCCTTCCCGATGGCAAGTTTCCCTTCAAAGAACTTTCGGTAGATCGCAAGCCCTTGCGCTGCCGTTTGGATGCAATAAAAACAATTGCTCACCCACTCTGAGCCTTTAATCGTTCCCGTTTCGCGGTTGAGCTGGAATCGAGAGGTCACCTTACGGCGCCAATATTCAGGATCTCCAAAGAGGAGAATCGGATTGGGTGGCGTCGCTCCCGTTTTTCTTCGAACCTCTTCAAGTGTATACTCAAAATCCATCCCAATGCCACCCGGAAGAAAGATCGGAAAGTCGAGATAAAATTCGGCTTGTCTTTCCACTAGGCGATCGAGGCGGTACGTCATTTTCGCTTCGATGTGCGGATTTTGTCTTTGCTCATTCACCACGCTCTTTTCTTTCGTCCGAAAGTCCACGATATTTGCGCAGGAAAGAATGCCGACTGCTTTCGCCACACGATTGCCCACTTCCATCGCGCCCGGCCCGCCGCCTGTAACAAGCGCAAGGGGCGTTGTTTTGCAAAGAAGCGGATGATTCATCTCATGGCGCATAGCAAGAAGGCCGGAAAGCAGGATGCTCAGCTCCTGCTCAAAATTGCCCTCATGAAGATTGGATCCATACACGCCAAACATCGTCGCTTTGCGAAATGTATCGACAAGATGCAGCGGGACAAACATCCCGGAATCGTTCTCCGGCTTGTGGACATACTGGAGGATATGTTTGGAAATCTCATCCACCCAGAAAACCGGAATCCCAAATTTCGCAAGATCGACAAGGAAAGATCTGTCTTCATGCGAGAAAAACCCATCATGGCTGCAAGAGGGTAATTGGAAATAGATCCTTTTTAAACACCTTGCCACTTGATCATTCAAAAGCATCCGCTTGAGCAAAGGGGAGGGAAAATGGCGGCAGAGAAGGACTCCTTGAGAAGTAATCAGCCCATCTTCAATGGCTTTGAGAAATGGGTACGCCGGTTGATGCTCGATGTATTTTTCTGCCACAAGGGCTTGTCGAGAAGGGGAGGCGAGGCCCGGAAAATCGTATTTCAAAGGGTCTCGGACAATCCAGTCTTTTTCTTTCAGCTCATGCATCTGCGTTCCTTTAACCACAAAAACAGCAGATAATGATTCATGGCCCTTTGGAGCTGTTTTGAGCGCCGTGAAAAGACTTTTTGGATCTTCAAGCGACGCAATGAGCTGATCTCGGTCGGAGAAAAAAATGTGTTCTCGGTGAGGCTCTAATGTATAAAACTCAAGAGGAATGTCGTCTAATACTTGATTGCTATGGCCATAAAATTCATAGATATCGCCGGAGGCATACGTGTCCGGTTGCAGCACATTTGCGCTTGTGTGATGGAATCCTTGTGGAAGAAGAGAGTCGACCACGCGCGCATAAACAGTGCGGATGTGCAATGGCGCTGTTCTCACGAGCAAAATCTCGTTTTCTTGCATGATGCGAGGGATTTTGGGTTCAAAAATCTGATGCAGATGCAAGAGCTGTCTTGTGTGGGGCATGTTTTTACCTAGCGCTTTTGCAAGGGTGGGTAAAAAACTATACACCTCAGGAGAATAGACGAGAACTCCTTCGCGCACTGTCAAAAATGCAACGGTTCTCCCTTCATGTTTTTCTAAAATAAGCTCTCCGCTTCCCTCGAGATTGCCAAGCGATAAAAGGGGCCTTCCTCTGCGATCAGACCGTCCAAAAAGGCGCGTTAAATAGTCCGGATCTCTCACTCTTCTTCGATCATCCGCAGCAAAAAGTTTCCCGATGTAAGCGCCTATTCCGATGAGCTCGAGCATCGCCATTCCTAAATGGCCAAAGGCGTTGAGTTCAATTTCTACCGTTGCTGAAAAGGCAGGTTTATCAAATTGGACGTGCTTTGTTTCTGCATTGATCCCGAGCTGGGCTAAGGTGCTTTTTAGGTTAAAGCGGATGAGAGATTTGTCAATTTCAAAGCCCACAAATACAGGCGATATATTTTCGATCAAGACGGTGGCTTTTATTCTCTTTGGATCGACGTTTTTAAGCGAAGTGATCCGCCCGTCAGGCGTAACTAAGTCGTAGTGATCAGGTGTTAAATAGCTTTCCATAATTACTACTATTAATATCCTTTTCCCTTTTCGTAAAGCCCAATTAATTGCGCCTCAGCGAGAATGTGTCCATGCATTGCTTTTTCAACTTCTTTTTTGGAAGACCCTGAAAGAAGGTTGAGCATTGTGTCGAGCGCGTAGAGTTTGAAAAAATAGCGGTGTTCTCGATCCGGAGGACAGGGGCCAACATAGCGAGTATGTCCCGCTGTTGTCATCCCCGATTTGCAAAGCGGAACACTGTCTTCTTCAATTTTGTGTAAGCTCGGCAACATGTTGAATAAAATCCAGTGGTCATACATTCCGTCTGCTCTGAGCGATTTCGGAACGTCAGGATCGTCCATAATTAACACAAGGCTGATTGCATTTTTGGGGATGCCGGTAAAGTGGAGAGGCGGGCTTACTTCCGCTCCTTCGCAGGTGTATTTTGAGGGAATGATCCCTTTTTCTTTAAAAGACGGGCTTGTGATCTCCATGTCAAACCTTTACGCAAAATCGGTATATGCCGAAGATACCTCAAGAATCGGGTTTTTGGCGCTTTGAACTCGCCTAAAAACCGATTCTTGGGGTATCTTCGGTATTAAGAGTATCTTTTATTCATTTGCAGTCAAGGAAAAACCAATGATCCTTCCTCGTACACTCGGCGTTCATAGCGGCTCATTTCATGCAGATGAGGTGACAGCGACAGCGCTTTTACTTCTCTATGACTTAATTGATCGGAAGGGGATTATTCGTAGCAGAGATTTAAAAGATCTTGCCCGTTGCGAATATGTGTGCGATGTCGGAGGCATCTATGATCCATCGAAAAAAAGATTCGATCACCATCAGGCTGATTACAAGGGCAATTTAAGCAGCGCAGGGATGGTTCTTCTGTATCTGAAAGACGAGGGGATCATCGATACCCATTTTTTTGATATCTATAATCGCACGTTGATCATGGGCGTTGATGCGCATGATAACGGCGTGGCTAAGCTTGAACTTGGAGTCACCTCGTTTTCTCAGGTCATTTCTAATTTTTTGCCGATTGATTACGAAGCTTCTGACAAAGAGATGAATGAGGCATTTTTTTCTGCGGTTGATTTTGTTTTCGCTCACCTCGACCGTTTGCGCAGAAGGTCGCTGTATACTCTTGATTGTCAGTCACTTGTGAGAAAGGCTATGCAAGAGACCGGGTACGCGTTAATTTTCGATGCATCGATTCCTTGGATTGAAAACTTTTTCGAGCTTGGGGGGGATCTTCACCCGGCGCAATTTGTGATTATGCCGTCCGGTGAACATTGGAAGTTAAGAGGAATCCCTCCCACAATTCATGAGCGGATGAAGGTGCGAAAGCCTCTGCCTGAGGCCTGGGCGGGACTTCTCGAAGAGCCGCTAAAGAAAGTCAGTGGAATTCCCGGCGCAGTCTTTTGCCACAAGGGCAAGTTTATTTCGATTTGGGAAACAAAAGAAGATGCGATAAAAGCACTTCATATAGCGTTGCAAAAGGGGAGTCAATGACAACTGTATTTGGTCTAATTATTGAAGGGAAACTTCCTGCAAAAAAAGTCTTCGAAAATGAAAGGATTTTGGCGATTGAAGATATTCATCCGGTAGCGCCTGTTCACATTTTGATCATGCCGAAAAAAGAGATCCCGAATATCCACAGTCTTGAACCCAAAGACTGGCCTCTCATCGGGGAGATCTTAGAGGTGGCGCAAAAGATTGCGGAAGAAAAGGGTATTGAAGACGGCTATCGCATTTTGACCAATAACGGAGCTGATGCCGGGCAGACCATTTTTCACCTGCACTTCCATCTCATCGGTGGGAAAGTGCTCGGGAAAATGGCGTAATTTCCTTCTCCAAAGCCTCTCCA
>CAZQNB010000065.1:0-6745 GCA_964594545.1 uncultured bacterium
AAGAAAAAAGTTGCTCGATCTTCCCTTCCAGGCTCTTCCCTATCTCTACGCTTTGGATCTCTTGAAATTTTCTTGTGTAGGTAAGGAGAAAGAGCAAGTCCCATTCCTCTTTTGTAAAGGGGAGACTATATGTACTCACATGTGTTTTGCAATAGCCGCCCGCGTCTGTTAGAAAGAGAGCTTGGTCCTCGCAATGAATGCATTCGTTTTGCAAGGCTAAAAGACCGTCATGCAAGAGAAGTTTGAGGCGAAAGCTCGCAATCAAAGTTCCGAGAGATAGGCAGTTTGTGAGTTTGTGGAAAAAGGCAACGGTGAGTGCATACGGCCCGCTTCCCGGTTTTTCTTGATATTGTGATTTTAAAAGGTCCTGGGCAATACGGCCTGCAGCTGTGATCACCTCGTAGCTTTGTCGAAGGTTTGCAAAATCATTGCGTAGGGTCGCATCTTTTAATGAGTGGATCTCTTTTTTTCCTGTTGTGTAGACCCATTCGGCGATGAGAAATGGATTGGTAAAAGACTGTAAGGCTTTGGATTTAACAAAGAGAGAAATCAGCCCTTTGTCTAGTGTTAAGACTTTGAGAATTTTCTGATTGCCAAGATAAGGGAGCGCTTGAAGTAAAAGGCCTTCTGTTTTTTTTTCTTCCATGATATGGTTAAGCATACACTGAAAGAGGATGTATGGGAAAGAACAAGTTCGAAGGACAAGAATACAATGTATCAATCGTTGGGAAAAACATCCAAATCACGGATGCAATCCGCAACTACGCGCTTGAAAAGTTATCGAAGATTGAAAAAATCGCTGATCGGATCATCGATGTGATGGTTACGTTGGACGCGCAAAAATTAGAGCAGTCTTGCTCGATTTTGATGAATTTTAACCATTTTCACATCAAAGTTAGCGCGAGCACGGACAATATGTATTCAGCCATCGATCGCGCCACAGACCGAACAAAATCTCTCATCCGAAAATATAAAACAAAACTCCAGTCGCGAAGATTTAAAGATCTCACAACGGTCGACATCCACGTGAATGTCATCGAGCCTTTGAAAGATGAGCTCAAAGAGATCAATGACGAAATCGAGGCGGAAAATGCTTTGCGCGCAGCCGAAATAACAGAATTGCACAAAGTCGTTGCAAAAGAGACGATGTCGCTTAAAACCTTAACGCAAGATGAAGCTGTCATGAAAATGGAAATCACAGAAGCTCCATTCATCATTTTTAGATCGGAAGAAGATCAAAAAATGAAAGTGATCTATCGACGTGAAGACGAAAATTATGGCCTTGTCCAAGTCCAATAATTTGCTCTGGGACCCTATCCGCTCTCTCTATGTTGAGGGGACTCCGGAGGAAAGAGTTAGGCAAAAATGGATTTTGGCGATGATGGGCCCTCTAGGATATCCTAAGGGGCTCATCGCCGTTGAAAAAGATTTACAAGAGGTGTCTTTAAAGCAGATATCCTCAAATCCCAATCGGCGCATTGACATTCTATGCTATACCCCGTCTTTAGACGGACTCAAACCCCTTCTTCTTGTGGAATGTAAGGCTCCCCATAATAAAGAGTCTGCAGAAGCGCAAGTTTTGGGCTATGAGTTCTATGTTGGCGCCCCGTTTTTTTGTGTGATTCGAGGGACAACGGCCACCACTTTTTGGAAGGAAAAAGGGGCTTTTGCCTCCGTCCCTTTTCTCCCCGGTTATGCGCAACTCATCGCAAAATTATGAATGACTTATTTCATGAGGCCAGAAAACAAGAAGAGCTCAAAGAGTCTTTGCGCTTGATGGACTCCTCTCATTGGGATCTGTTGCTCTCTCACGCGAAACAAAATCTCACGCGGCCCTATCGTTCCATTATGGATTTAAAAGGCGCCTTTAAAAATATTCCGGCGATCTTGGTGGGATGTGGCCCTTCGTTAGAGAGGAACGGGCATCTTTTGGAACAATTTCGGTCCAAGGCGATTTTAATTGCCGGAGGCACTGCGCTTGAAAAAATCGCCTGCAAACCCCATTTTGCAGCGATTCTCGACAAAAACCGTCCTGTGGCTTCGTGCTCTTATCCCGATATCCCACTTTGTTTTCAGGCGAGGATGCATCCTGAGAATTTAGATCGATTTACAGGCGAGAGGCTCCTGAGTCCCGACGGCCATTTTTCGTTTTTGAATTTTTTGTCCGGAGATGAGGCCCTTTTTAATAGCGGATGGACGGTGGGCAATTTCATGGTGGCTCTAGCCCATCATTTTGGGTGCAATCCCATTGTTTGCGTGGGAATGGATTATTGCTACCACAAAGATCAAAAATACGCGTTTGGCGCCCCTTCTTCTCTTGATGGACTTGTGGAATCTACAGATCGATTTGGGAAGACTGTTTGGACGCAAAGCGATTGGCTGATGGCCGTTTGCTGGATGGAAGAATTTTCAAGACATCATCAGGAGACGACTTTTCTCAATGCCACAGAGGGCGGCCTTCCCTTTTTTAACCCGTGTACTTTGGCTTCTTTGCCCTTGAATCATATCACGGATTTACAAGAGAAAATAGATGGGGCAATTTCTTCGCCGGGAAAAAGGAGTGCATCACCGTTTCAGGAATGGGAGAAGAGTGTTTTACGATGCCGCGATAAACTCAAAGGCGTTGATTTGGATGATGAAATTGTCTATCAAGAACTCCTCTTGCCTCTTTGGGATATCTGGAGAAACGCTTTTTCTCAGTTAGAAGACCCTTTTCCCATTTCGTTTGAAGAAAAAATGGAGATTCATCAAAGACTTTTTTTTGAAGAGATATTAGATCGATGCATTGTCTAAACTGGCCGAATGGCAAACGAAAAAGATCTGTCCAATTCCAAGATGGGCTCCGAACAGGTCTTGATCAAATGTGGAATGAAGAGGGCGTTCTAGTTGATGAGGGGATGTATGATCAAGGCGTTCCCATCGGCACTCACCGAAGATGGAACGCAAAGGGCATTCTGATTGAAGAGGTGACGTATCTCTTGGATAAGAAAAAAGAGTACAGAGCGTGGGATGATGAGGGGACTCTTCGGGTAGAGGCTCTATGGAAAGATGATCACTATGTAGAAAAGGCCTGGGATCGTTTTCAAAATATGTGGGTCCAAAAAACGGGTATTTGGGATGGACGGGAGATCCAAATGGATGTTTTGCCAAAATCCAATGGATTTTCCCTCTTCATGGAGAAGTATCCGCTTCTTGGACTCCAAGCGCTACAGTGGATCCCTAAAGAAGCGCATTTTGAAGGGGTAAAACAGTTTGATGTGGGGAAAGCGGAGGCTATTTTTGTCTATGGCATTGGAAATGGAGCGCCCTATTTTCAATGGCAACACTTTCTTCATGAAAAAAAAGAGAGGAAGTTGATTTTTTTGGAAGACGACGTGGGCGCTTTTTCCTATTTTCTCCATTTAGAAAATAGCTCTGCAATCATCGCTGACCCGCAGGTTCATTTTGAACTTATTTCTGACTCCCAAGCCATTGCTGATAAATTCCCGATCCATCGGGCAGAAATTGTTGCAATTCCCTCTAAGAATAAACGGCGCTTTGAGGCGTTAAAAAGAGACTTATTTCGAAAAATCACCCTATCCCACGCGATTTATCAAGATCGACTGCATGGATACCATCCATATAAAAATTTCATCCAAAATTGTTCTCGCATGGGCTCGTCATTTTATGCAAACGCTTTAAAAGATGCGTTTCGAGGCGTTCCTGCCATTGTGTGTGGAGCAGGCCCGTCTCTTCAAGAGGCGATTCCTCTTCTCAAATCGCTTGCAAACAAGGCTTTGATTATCGCGGGAGGATCTACGATCGCAGCTTTAAGCTCTCAAGGAGTTCCGATCCATTTTGGGATGGCCATAGATCCGAATCTTGAAGAGTATCGGCGGATGAAAAATAGTTTTGCTTTTGAAACGCCGCTCCTTTTTTCAACAAGGGTTCATCCAAATATTTTTCAAACGTGCAACGGCCCTTTTGGGTATATGCGCAGTGGCATTGGGGGGATTTTAGAGCTTTGGATGGAGGAGGCTCTTCACCTTTCAGACGCAATGATTGGAGAAAAATTGTCTCCGGAATCGATTTCTGTGACAACGATTTGTACTGCGTGGGCTGAGTTTTTGGGCAGCTCAACGATTTTATTTTGCGGGGTGGATCTTGCTTACACAAACCAAAAACGGTACGCAAATGGCGTTGCAGAGGATGAAGACATTTCCTTTTCTCAGTTAGATCTCGAGAAATCTCTAGCTGATCGGATACTTATAAAAAAAGATTATTTAGGCAGACAGGTTTACACAGCCACTCGCTGGGTCATGGAGGCTGCAAGCCTTGGGAGTTATGCTAAAAAACATAAACATATCCGTTTTATCAATACGGGAGAGGGGGGACTTGAGATCCCGGGAGTCCCTTGTATGCCCCTTGCTCAAGCAGCTATTGAATATTTGCAAACCGATTTTGATTTGGCCTCAGAAATCAGCGCAAAAATTGCGATGGCCAAGATGCCGATCCATGCTTTGGAGATCATAGAGAGCAAAGTGAATGAGCTCAAAGAGAGCCTTTCGCGAGTGATTCAATATTTAGAGGTGTTAACAGGGAAAGCGCCGGGATCTAAGGCTTTAGCGGAGATAGAGATTCAAGATGAGCTTGCGATGGATCTTTTGTTTTACGATATGTTTGAGATGTTAGAAAAAGAAAATAAGGGGCTCTCAGAACGAGGGAAGTGGGAGAGATTCCTGCAGATTGCGAAAAACTATTGAATAGTCATTTCTTTCCCCACCGAATTTGTGAATACGTCCTTTCAATTCCATGTACTTAGCAAGCAGCTCGTTTTCGTCTAGTAATTCAGGTTTGACTGTTGCATGGACTTCGTCTAATCGCGCTCCTCTGACTTCATATTCTTGTTTTACAAGTTCGGGGACGTAGGATTGCAGCATGGCAGATACTGCCTCTTCCTCGTATCCTTTCCCCCAGAATTGTGAGCGGAAAAGGAAAGCCATTTCCGATTGCCCGGGACGATCTCCATGCCCAACAACAATATGTCCTACGAATTCTTTGCTTTCGGCGTTAAAAATGGTGAAGGCAGAGAAGGGATTCCCTGATTCCCAGCGTTTTACCCAAATATCGATTCTTTTCGCAACGGCCTCGGCGCTCTTTGTTTCTCCTGTCGCCCAATTTTTCATTACTTCCGGATCCCCGAAAGTTTGCATGTAGAGATCTAAATGCTCTGATTTAACGGATTCCAAAAATAGGCGATTTGTTTTAATGGCGACAGAGAGGGCGCCTGAAGGTAATTGGTCTATGGTCACAACAGGTATGAAACTGCAAGAGATTCCAGAGGATATTTCAGTCATTGTTTTTCCCTATTTTAAGGCAAAGATTATCAGGATTTCCCTGCATTAAAACAACGTATTTCTTGCCTCTCTTGGACGTCCCATGGCATACTTTTAAGCAAATTTATGAAATATTTTAGATTTCTGTTTATTTTTTTGAATTTAGGATTGGAGTCTGCGATGTTTCATAGTCAAGAAATTCATGAAGAATGGAGAGAGGAAAAGGTAGCTCCATTCAATGAATTGATATTGACATGGAATGGGTTGCGTCCAAGTGAGGGAGATTATCGCATCTACGTGAGTGTGAAAACAGATGAGTGGTCTCCCTATCTCTTATATGCTCTTTGGGGAAAGGATAAACAATCCTCATTTTTTGAGGAGGCCTCCTCAGGTTCTGTTCGCGTATATCAAGATGCGGTGGAAGTCTTAAATGGCCATACAGCGAGTGGTTTTCAAGTGAAAATCGAATCAGAAAATGGGGAGGCTCTTAAACATCTCACCGCCCTTCATGTGTATACCAATGGAAGTTCGAGAGAGCTGAAAAAAATAAGTTCATTTGAGACCTCATACTTTTTAGATGTAAGGGGTTTGTCACAGAGGATTTTACCTCACCCGAGATGTATGGATCTTTGCTCTCCCACATCTACGACTGCCGTGATCAGATTTTTATCTAAAGGCGAGGCGGTAGATCCTGTTTTGTTTGCCGAAAACTCTCGAGATAGAGGATTTGATATCTATGGGAATTGGGTTTTGAATGTTGCAGAGTCGTCTCATCTCTTAGGATCTTCTTGGAATTGTTGGGTGCAAAGGCTAGATGGATTTACGGATATTTATGAAAGACTAAAGGAAAATACGCCTGTTGTCGTGAGTGTCAGAGGCCCTTTGCCGGGAAGCGCTTTACCCTATGCAAAAGGGCATTTACTTGTTGTGAGGGGCTTTGATGCTGCAAATCAAAAAGTGCTGTGTATGGATCCTGCATTTTTAACAAATGAAGAGACGTATGTTTCCTATCCGCTTAAAGATTTTGAAGAGGCTTGGAAGCGACGAGGTTATGTTGCTTATATATTCACTCTAACGAAAAGATTTGCAAAATATCTCGATATGCAGTAAGTCTGTCTATACCTATAGCATTTATCCAAGATAAGATTTGTTATGAAACAGAAAATAAAAGGTATGTTTGTAGTTCTTAATGATAAGGGATTGCACACCCGTCCTTCTACAGAACTTGTAAAATGCGCGGCTAATTTTAGTGCGCAAATATATCTTTCTTATCGCAATTATGTTGTGAACGCGAAATCGATTCTTGGCATTCTTATGCTCGCTGCCGAAAGAGGGGCAAAAATTGTGATAGAAGCTGCCGGAGATGATGCGGAAGAGGCTGTAGGCGCCATTCTTCGTTTAGCTCAAAACAAATTCAATATTAAATATTA
>CAZQNB010000066.1:0-6509 GCA_964594545.1 uncultured bacterium
GACTCAAAATCTACTTCTAGCAATAGAGTGCTGGTTCGAGTCCGGTCACCGGCAATCAATCGGACGAATAGCGCCGTTTTTGATCCCCATAAGGGTTAAAAACGGCTCTTTTACCTCGAGAATCAGGTTTTTCTGATCGTCCAATTTCAAGTTCTGAAACACTAAATTTAAGATTTGACGTTTTTCTTCTACTTCAGAACTCATGAAGATTTCTCTCGAGCGCGCAGCCAGATTCATGACCACGTTCGCTGTTATGTAGAAGTTTTCATCGGCGTCATGGTGGCGCCCCATCTCTTCTAAGATCTCTGCCTGGCGCGCCTTGTAAATGCGCACCTTGTCCAAGTACATCGTCTCGTCGATCAAGCCATCCAATTTGTCGTCATACATCTGGCTTGTACGCTTTTGAATCCGTTCCTGCTCTCGGCGTAGGTTATCCATACATTCCTTATGAAACCTGCTTTCTGAGTCATGGATCTCCTTTAAGTAGCCGGTGACCTCATCAATTTGCGCTTGGCTTAAGGAGATCTGGTCGAAGTAGGCTGAGAGGGTATCGAGAAGAGGTTCTTCGCGCACATAGATTCTTTTGCAGGTGCCTTTGGCATTGGTGCAGCTATAGTAGACGTAGCGCTTTTTCTTGATCTCTGGAGTGATCAGACATCCGCAATGCGAGCAAGTGACGAGTCCTCGCAATACAAACGGCTCGCTGAGCGCTTTGAAAGGCTTCTTGTGAAAAAGGCTAGACGAAAGTTCGCCCTCTCAACAGACACGATAGTGTTGAAAATCAACACGGTAGTGTTTATTATTGTTTCGGTTTTGGTACATACTTAAAATTAAAATTTTATATTTATGAATAAAGAATCAAATAAAGTGTTTAATGTTTTTAAAGTCGAAAGTAGTCGATCAGCAGATATTGTTCTTTCAGAAACTTCCGATGCGGTTGTTAGCAATAGCAATGGAAGATTGGTTCATTTTTAGCCGAGCGGATACATGCACAGAGACACTAGATTATTTGATGTACTTAAAGACTCCAGAAATTGGGATGATATCTACGATAGATTGCATACAATAAATCGTTCGTCACCAGGGATCGCTGGAAGACTCTTTGAGGAATTCTGTAAAATCTATTATCAAACAGAACCTTCGTTAATTGATGGATATTCAAAGGTGTGGTTATCCAAAGAAGTGCCCGGTGACATTCGAAATTCTCTAAACTTAGGTGTGATCGAACATGGGGCCGATTTAGTGCTACAGAGACGTGATGGGAGCTTTTCTGTCATGCAATGCAAATTCAGATCTGATCAGAGTGCAACGATTTGTTGGAGTAAAGATAAGCTTTCACATCTTTTTGCAGACGGGGATAAAGCCGATGATCTCATTATATTCACAAATGCATCAGCTATAGATCGCTACTCATTAGCCAAAGGAGCGGGACGTCTGAAATTCGTTGGCTACGAGGATTTGATCTCCCTCACTGAGTCGACTATCCACAACATGAGATCTCTAATTCTAGAGGAAGCTCCTGTCAGAACTCGAAAATCGCCCAAACCTCACCAGCAGCTTGCTATTGAAAAAGTCATAACTGGGTTAAATGAACACGATCGGGGGCAGCTTATTCTGCCTTGCGGCGCTGGAAAAACGCTGACAGCTCTTTGGATCAAAGAGGCTCTAGCATCTCGTCGCACGCTTGTCCTATTTCCATCGCTAGCATTACTTCGGCAGACTAAAAAAGAATGGGCTGAAAACGCTCAAAAGTATATTCCGTACATTTCGGTATGCTCGGAAAACGATATTAACTCAGAGTCGAGCGACGAGATTCAGACCCATATTTCATCTGTCTCTGGGCCAGTATCGACGAATCCAGTAGTGATCAGAGATTTTCTCACTACAAACAACGAAGTCCTTGTTTACTCGACATATCATAGTCTTGCCGCCATCCAAGAGGCGATTCTTCCAATAGATTTCGCTTTTGATCTCATCATCTGCGACGAAGCTCACAAGACCTCCGGCGCCAGATACAAAGAGTTTGCCCTTGTACATGATAATGAGGCTATACCAGCCCTTAAACGCCTTTACATGACTGCTACACCTACTATTTTGGCTCCAACCATCAAGTCTAAGTTAGGATCTGAGCACGTCAAATATGTGGCGGACATGAGTGATATCAAGACATTTGGCCGAGAATTACACAGAATGTCATTCGGAGAGGCTGTAGAGCAGAAAATTCTTGTAGATTATAAGATTGTCGCCATAGGCGTATCTGATAGAGAGCTCCAAGAGGCTATTGAAAAAAGACAGTATACTAGCTCAAGAGAAACTGCAGAGGACATCGCTCATAATTATGCACTAAATAAATTCTTCCAATTGCATGAAGGATCGGCTTCACACGCAATAACATTTCATTCAAAAATTAAAAGTGCACAACAATTTTTAAAACGTCAGAAGAGAGTAGGCTCTATCCCCTGTTTTCATGTAAATGGTGCTATGAGTACAAATATCAGAGTGCGATTGCTTCGCGATTTTAAAGACCTTCCAAAAGCGATAATAACTAATGCTCGTTGTCTGACTGAAGGTGTCGATATTCCCTCCATAGACGTGGTATATTTTTGCGACCCTAAATATTCCAAAATCGACATTGTTCAAGCCGCTGGTCGATCTATGCGCCGAGATCCTAACAATCCAAACAAAAGTATTGGATATATCGTGGTGCCCATTTTCCACCGAAACGCAGATTCACCAGAGGAAGAGATTGTTGACAACAGCAGATTTAAGCATTTGCTGAATGTAGTACGCGCTCTGTGCTGTCACGATTCTCGATTGGTGGCGGAGATTAATGAGATTCGTTTTGGGAAAGGAAAGCTGGAGCCATATAACCGTCTATCCTTCGCAGGAATTTCAGAAAAATTAATAGCATTCGACGGATTTGATGAGAGCACTCTCATACAATACTTATTTTACCAACAAGTCAGCAAGATTGTTGTCCCGTGGAGGAACTTTCAAAAGGCCCGCGCCTATGTTCATACCTTGGATCTGAAAAACAAGAGACCTGAATGGGATGATTTTGTGGCCAGTTCTGAGCGCCCAATTGATATACCATCCGATCCATACACTGTGTATAGAGAAAAGGGCTGGGTTAACTGGGGAGATTGGTTGGGCACATTTTCGATCTCACCTGTACTTCGCAGTATGGAGTTTCTCCCATTCGAAAAGGCCAGAGCCTATGTCCGAGGATTAGGTCTCAAAACAAGCAAACAGTGGCGAACGTATTGTCAGAGCGATCAACGGCCACAAAACATACCAGCATATCCGAATGAGACCTATGCGAATGAGGGATGGGTATCAATGTCAGACTGGTTAGGAACCGATAAACCCAAGCAAAGAAAAGGCAAAGATCTTTTGCCTTTCTCCGAAGCTAGAGAGTACGCTAGGTCGTTGAAATTTGCGCAAACTGAACAATGGAAAGATCATTGTCGCCGTCGTTTGAAACCAGATAATATCCCCGCCAGACCTAATGGAGCTTACAAGAAAAAGGGTTGGATATCATGGATTGACTGGCTCGGGCTTAAAAAGCTTTCTCCTCGAAATAGAAAATGGCGATCGTTTGTAGAAGCACGGGAATATGTTTGTTCTCTAAAATTAACAAGCCATGATGATTATCAAAACTATTCCAAGACCAACCGGAGACCTAATGATATTCCATCGTCACCTTATACTGTTTATAAGAATCAGGGATGGATTTCTTGGGAAGATTTCCTAGGAACAGAATGGAGAAGCTTTGAAACTGCTAGATCCTTCGTTAGAACGCTTAGTTTAAGAAATTACCCGGAATGGGTGACTTATTGTGAAACCGGACAAAAGCCAGTCGATATCCCTAGAACACCGGATCGGGTTTATGCAGATCAATGGCATTCATGGGGGGACTGGTTAGGTACAGAGAAACCTTCCAATGAAGCTAAAGATTTTCGTCCTTTTGTGGATGCGAGGACATATGTGCGTACTCAAAAAATCCGGAGCGGTGATGAATGGCGAGAGTATATGCGTAATGGCACTAAGCCACACGACATTCCATCTGCCCCTGATCGAGTCTATTGCGATAATGGTTGGGTTTCTTGGCCGGATTGGTTTGGAACAAAGACTACCTCTCCAAAGCGCAGTCTTTTACCTTTTGAAGAAGCAAGAGCATATGTCCATCAATTAAATCTAAGAAGTGAGACAGCCTGGAGACTCTACTCGAAGAGTGGGAATAGGCCCAGCAACATACCTGCAAAGCCTGACAGGGTATATAAAACAAAGGAATGGGTATCATGGCCGCACTGGCTTGGAACCGAAACTTTATCTCCCTCTACACATAGATGGCTGCCGTTTGATGAGGCAAGATCCTATGTTCACAATCTTAAGATAAAAGGTGAATCTGGTTGGAGACGGTTCTTAAAAACCAAGAAAAAGCCGCGAGATATTCCGGCAAAACCTGATTGGGTTTATAGGGGCAAAGGATGGATTTCCTGGCCAGATTGGTTAGGTCACACCCAATGTTAATCTTTTCTTAATTCTCGTGTTTTTTGTCTCGATGCTTGTTGAAAATGAATTTTAAAGTAATTACTCAAATGGAAGTGAAGATTTAATCAATTTTTTCCCCTTATATTTGTGAATGCGTTTTTTAAGATTTGTATACTCTTTTTCGCGTTTTCCCATGTCATGCATTGACCATCCGATGAGACTCCAGGCAGTAAGCATCATCAGGATCTGTGCGGCAAGCGATACACCTATGATTATTTTGGCATCCCCATTCTCAGTGAACAGATAGGCAACTACATTATAAAGCAGGGGAACGACACTGGTGGCTACAGAACACCAGAAAGCGGGGTTTATCTGCTTTAAAAAAATACGCATAAGCTCCTAAACTGCACATGGCATTTCTGCCGTTAGTTGAGAGATAATTTTAAGGTTCGCGTGGAGTTTTTTCCAATCAAAAGTTCTAATTACGTCCGATTGCCTGCAAAAAACAAAGAGAAAAAGCCGCGAGGCTTTTTCTCTTTTTTTTTGGAGGTAGAGGAAGCGACAGCTTCCGTACTGGCCCCCTAGTTGAGGTCGATGTTTTTCGCATCGAAAAACCGGCTGAGACCGTAGCTCCGGCAGGGTGCGCGAAGCGCACCGCGAGGAGGGAGAAGCGAAGAGCTCCGCCCGTAGCCGGCTTTCGGGACAAAGACGAGCGCATCGCTCGCCCCCCGGAAAGAAGCCCGCATTGAGCGATGAGCGACAGCCCCTTAAATATATTAGACCTCTTGCGTAACCTAGGTTCTGTCAATTTTTGGGTTCTTTTGAGCTGATTTTCCGTTTTTTTTCTGGGGGTTATATACGAATGTTGATATTACCCCCAGAAAAAAAACGGAAAATCAGCCAAAATAATCCCAAAAATTGACGAACCCTAGGTTACGCAAGAGGTCTATTGAGGCGCTTAGTGTGCGACCAAAGGGAAATGGTGGGGGTTTTTTAAGATACTTACGCTGAGGTCGACATCGAGAGCTGGCCAGTGCAGATGATTATCATGAAGAAGTTCTACATCATAGATATCTGGAATTGCAGCGTTCTTAAAGAACGGATATTCTTCGTAGGTCAGGAAGAACTCTGCGTCACAAAGACACAGTCATAGCCCAAAACGCGTAATATTAATTTCAACTGGAGAAGTGTTTTTTTATTAATAAGATTTTCCAAGTTCCTTTTGCTCAAGTAAGGAAAGCTCTTCATCGCTCAACTTTGTTTCTACTAACTCGATAGGCACCCCTTGCTCTTCAATCATAGCAACACGGTAGCCTTCTAAAGGGCTGTATGGTCCAAAAAGAACTTTACATCCTTTGATTTCAGCATCCAAATCATCGACTTGAAAAGCAATATGAGGAACCTGTGTGACTAATTTAGGAAGTCCATGACCTTCAGGAAAACGGTGCCATTGGATATGCCATTTATTCCCTTCAAATGGGGTGGAATAAAACTTAAATCCGCCAACCTCAACAAGACTTTCATCATCTCGTTTTTGCTCGGTTGGAATTCCGTAGTGATGATATTTACGCATTCAATTGATCCGACTTAAATTTTAAAATGATATAATACCAGAATACAGACCTTTTGAGAAGGGCCGCAATCAGATTTCTTTGTATATACCGACTCAAACGGAAAAAGTCTCGCAGTTTTTTCTCTTTGGTTGGATTCTTGATTAGAATGTGCGAATTAGATAATAATATAGCCCCATCCATCAAATTGAATTGATGAAAGGAATAATTATGAACTCTATAATGTCTTTTTGTGGGCCTCGTCGTAAAGACTCGGAACCCCGCTTCCTAGACGAGATCAATGAACTTGTAGCAGCAAGAGAAGCAAGAGAACAGGCTAAAGCGGCTCGAAAAGTTGGACGAGCAACACAAGGCTCTTTCACTTCTCTCCACTTAACTGACGCTCAGAAAACCCTCCTATCGCCCAACTTTTGAATGACGTTCGGTATAGAAGTACTATATAAG
>CAZQNB010000067.1:0-6020 GCA_964594545.1 uncultured bacterium
TTACTCCTAGCTTAGGTCAACGGGAAATCGTTCTCTTTACAGAAGAAGATTTGATTTTAAATTGGGAAAGCAGCGCTGTTGTGTGCGTTTTCCCTAAAATGCTAAGACTCTCTCCTAAAGAATATATGCAGCAGATGAACAATTTTTTGTCTTTGCGCCGCAATATTATGGAAGATTATAGTCTGCAGCTTTCTATCGCGTCGATCCCTAAGTCGGGAAAATTTAATTCAAAGATTACCGATCTTCGTAATACTTATTTATATTTTGTTGAAAATTAGTTTTTTTAAGTATATTTTATTATTCTTTTTATCTCTGTTTAATTATATAATGTTTCACGAACCAACAAGGGGTTTTATGATTTCAGAAGATATGGGTACAAATTATTTAAGACCGGCAGCGTTTTTAACGATCACCGGGTGTTCTGCAGGGACTGTTTTTGGTGTATTGAACGCTGCATCCGGAGGCACAATGCAGAAAACAGCAGCTTACGGGGCTTTGGCGTTTGGTTGTGCGGCGGCAACGGTGTCTGCAGCAACGGCTTGGTTTGATCCTTCATCAAAAGATGCTAAAAGTTATTTGAAAAATGCTTCGAACCATTTTTTTTACGTCATTCCGACGATAACAACGACGATTGCAAGTGGAATTTTTAATGCGGCTGTTGAAGGTGCTTCCAAGGCAATTGGGGACGTCGTCTATGATAAAGTTAAAAAATCTTTTTCATAAGATCTCTTAAGACATACGGCATAATTCCCCCATGGAGATAATATTCTATCTCGATGGGGGTATCTATAGCTGATTTTATATGTAGTGTTTTTCCGTTTGATACTTCCAAAGTCACACCTTGATTAGGCGTTAATTTCTCAAGTCCTTTTAGGGAAAAAGTTTCTTCTCCTGTAATTCCAAGCGTTTCAAAACTATCTCCGTCTAGAAATCGGAGAGGGAGTATTCTCATTCCGAAGAAGATTTGATTTATCGGCAGCTTTGAACCCGCCCAAACGCCGATTCTTCAATCACAAGCGGTATATAGTGCTTTCAACTGAAAGCACTATATACCCAAGGTGACTCAAAAGTTGGGTATACGAGCCGAGAAATATACACAAAATTTCACTCATAACGTATACTGAACTTCACATATGGAACAACTTTTTTCCCCGGCAACATTTCTCATGTCCACTCTATTTGGACTGATGGCAAGCTACTTCGCAGTGCGAAGAAAAAGAAACCCCTACCTTTGGTTTTCTGTCGGTTTTATCTTTGGAATCTTCGGCCTTTGTGCCTTTTTTATAGCGCCTGAAAAAAAGAGAGGGCGCCGAAAAGGGCAACTCCCCAAGAGAGAAGCCAGACCAGCCCCTATACTCCAAGGCCCATCAGATAAATTTTGGTTTTACCTAGACACCAATCACGCCCAGGTAGGACCGATTAGCTATAGCGCGATCCTCAAAGCCCTAAATCTAGGACAGATCTCAAAAAATACGTATGTATGGCACGAAAATTTAGACGAATGGAAAAAAGCTGAAGATTTATACCAGCCTCAGTGAATAAAAAAGGGGCATCGAAAAGAGCCCCCTTCTAAAGAATAGAATTTACCAGCTCGCTTTCACGATACCTGGGATTAACCCTTGGTTTGCCATCTCGCGGAAGCAAAGACGGGAAAGCTTAAATTTGCGCAAAAATCCACGTGCTCGCCCTGTAAATTGGCAGCGGTTGCGAAGGCGGATTGAGGATGTATTCTTTGGCATTTTATTCAAAGAATCGACAGCCTCTAGGCGCTCTTCAATCGGCTTTTTCATGTCCAGAATGATCGCCTTTAGGCGCGCTCTTTTATCGAAGCTATTCTGAACTAGTCTCTCACGTTTTTTTTGCTTTGCAATCGATGATTTTTTTGCCATTCCTATTCCTATTTTTTGCGTCCAGGGCCTTTTTGGCGCTGTTTACGATTCGGGTCTCTTTTATTAACCACGTACACACGACCACGTCTGAGAACGATTTTATCGCCTTTTGACGGGTCTGCTTTTATAGAAGCTCCAACTTTCATGATTTATACCTCATAGAAGGTTCAAACTTATACAACAAACGGAATTTGCGTTCAAGTCTTGAAATTTATGTTGGCATCCAGGTATGCTGGTCTGCAGAAAAAAACCAAGACGAAGAGTCTCTTTGGAGACGGTACGTTTAAAAAGAATATTATTGGATGAATCATGAAACGCACATACAACCCAAGCAAACTGAAACGAGCCCGCAAATTCGGATTCCGAGCACGGATGAAGACTGTCGGCGGCCGCAAGGTAATCCGTCGCAGAAGAAGAGCGGGACGAAAAGAACTTGCCGCTTAAAAAGTTCAGATCGACTTAAAAAAAGATTTGAATTTCAAAGCATCATGAAGCAAGGAGATCGCCATATCGGGCGGTTTCTTTGCCTTGATCGAAAAAAAGCGCCCACCCTACGCTTCGGTATCACCGCGTCAAAGCGCTATGGAAACGCCCCAGAAAGGAACCGATTCAAGCGACTGGTTCGAGAGGCATTTCGCACCTCACGCCATCTCCTCCCTCAAGATATAGAGATCCATGTCGTCCCTCGAAGCTTTGCAAAAAAGGCGATGATGGGTGATATTCAAAAAGAGATTCTCAAACTATGCAAGGAATGAACCCTGACCAGGCGCAAGCCGTCCGGACTGTTCGCGGGAGAGTTCTCGTTTTAGCGGGAGCAGGATCCGGAAAAACACGCGTGATCGTCCACCGGATCGCCCACCTCATCAAAGATCATGGGGCTGAACCGGAGCAGATTGTAGGCCTCACCTTCACCAACAAAGCGGCAGCCGAAATGCGGCATCGCCTTGAAACGTTGATTGGCCCCAATGTAGCAAAGAGGGTGACTCTCGCCACTTTCCACAGCTTTTGCATGCAGATCTTGCGCAAAGAGATCCATAAACTGGGATACACCCGCGATTTTAGTCTCTATGACGAAAGGGATTTAGAGAGGATCATCCAGCAGCTTGCCAAAGAGATGCTGGGCGTTGAAAAAGACCTCCCCTCCCTTGCCCCCACCCGGGCCGCGATTGCTCAAGCTGCAAACCTAGGGGGATCTAAAGAGGAAAGCCATACGTGGCACGACAAATTTTCAAAAGATATCTACGAAAGACTGCAGACAACGTTGCGCGCGCACAATGCGGTGAATTTCGATAACCTGATCAACCTCACCATCAAACTATTTGTTGAACACCCGGCCATCTTAGAAAAATATCAAGATCGGTACCAATATCTGATGATCGACGAGTACCAAGACACAAATCCGGCTCAGTTTAAACTCGCCGAGCTTCTCACCAAAAAGTACAACAATCTCTGCGTTGTCGGCGACGACGATCAATCAATCTATGGATGGAGAGGCGCTCAAATCGCCAATATCCTCGAATTTAAATCCGATCACGTGGTCAAGCTCGAGCAAAACTACAGGTCCACCCCAACAATTTTAGAAGCTGCAAACGCGGTCATCAAAAACAACAAAAACAGGCACAATAAGAACCTCTGGACCCAAGAGTCTGAAACCGAAATGATCGAGGTGTTTAACGCGCCGACTGAAATTGACGAAGCGGCGTCCGTCATAGACCGGATGATTAAATTTCGAGAGCAGGGCCATAAGTGGAAAAACATGGCCATTCTCTATCGATCCAACGCCCTTTCTCGCAATTTTGAGATGGGGCTCATCAATGCTTCATGGAATAACAACGGACATTGGGTGCGAGGGATCCCCTACGAAATTTTTGGCGGTCTTGAATTTTCTGAACGATCAGAAATTAAAGATCTCCTCTCCTACTTACGTGTGATTGCAAATCCGAAAGACCAGGAAGCGCTGCTGCGCATTCTCAACGTCCCAAGGCGAGGCATTTCCGATGGATTCCTCGACGAACTGACAACGAAAAATAGATCTGGCAATATCGCTCTTTGGGATCTTTTAAAAGACGTCCACGAGGGAAAAGAACATTTCCCGCATCACCCCAAAGGGTGCACAGGCATTCGGAGCTTTGTCGATCTCATTGAAAAAGCGCAAAAACGGTTTAACAATCCACCCATGAACGAGGCGCTCCTTTGGCTCCTCGAGGAAATCAACTACAAAAAAGCGATCGAGGAAGACGTTAAAAGTGAAAAAATGCGCGAGTTTAAATGGGAAAACGTCCAAGAGTGCGTAAACGCGCTTGCTCAATATGAACTTGAAAATGAACCCATATTGCAAGATTTCATTGCAAGCACGGCGCTCAATCGCCAAAGTTTCGCCAAACACACCAAACAGTCCAATGAAGATAAAGTGCAGCTCATGACGCTGCATAGCGCAAAAGGACTAGAGTTCCCCATCTGTTTTATTGTCGGGCTTGAAGACCATATCCTTCCCCATGAAAAAAGCCGCGAAATGACGGGCGTTGAAGAAGAAAGACGCCTTTTCTACGTAGGGATCACAAGAGCTAGAAAAAAACTTATCCTGAGCATGTCTCGAGCGCGCATGAGAATGGGCAAGGCAGAGCCGACAAACCCCTCCCGATTCCTCTTTGAAATCCCGAAACATCTCTTAAGAGCGGTCTCGCACAAATTATGAGCTATCCACCCACAGTTATTTTACGCCACGCAAGAGAAAACCTAAAAAAATGCTCGCTCTCAGGGCTAGAAAAACGAAAAGATTTCCGCTTTTACACCTATCCAAAAGATCCTCTGCCGGACATTTCCTCTTACATCCTTTTAAAAATCGGAGCGCCGCCCCTGACAAAGGAAGATCAAGATAAAGGTCTTTTCCTCATCGATGGGACGTGGCAACTTGCCACCGTTATGGAAGCGCAAATCCCTCTCCCGATAAAAAAAACGCTCATCCCGAGAAGTCTCCCCGATCATTTTCGAACAGCCTATCCGAGACGCCAAACAAAATGCCCGGATCCTGAAAGAGGGCTTTCTTCACTTGAAGCCCTTTATGTTGCTTCTTTTATTTTAGAGCGTCCTTTGGAAGGGTTGCTAGATCGCTATTACTGGAAAGATCTTTTTTTGCAGTTGAACCCAGAACTCCAAAAAGAATGCCCTTGTTGATCTCTTTTCTATAGCACTTGTAGCAAGCAGGGAAATATTTTTCGTCAGCGCCTAAATCCACCGTTGGCCCTTCACAAGTAGCAACGCCATTGACATGCTTTAAGTTCACAATCGATTTCCGATCGCAATAATGGCACGTAGCCTTCACTTCCTCAATTGAGTCTGCAAGTTCCATCAATCTTTTAGATCCAACAAATAGATTTGATCTAAAATCAGTTCGAAGACCATAGCAAAGAACCGGGATATCCGAGTCTAGCGTAATGCGGCGGAACTCTTCAATGACCTGAGCGCTTAAAAACTGAGCTTCATCCACCAAAATGCAATCAATCTCTTTATAGTCGATACTTCGCACCGAATCGAGATCCTTAATCAGCACATCTGCCTCCATTTCAAGCCCTGCGCGCGATTTAATTTTCTCCCTTCCGAAGCGAGTGTCGAGATCCGGCTTCATCAGTAAAACTTTTTTTCCCTGATTGCGATAATTATGAGCCACTGCAAGTAAATTCAATGTTTTTGCACTCCCAACAGTTCCATGACGGAAATAAAGCTTAGCCATTATTTTTTCTCCTTTACGATCACCTAAAGGTATACGCAAGAGGTCTATTTTTTACAAGTTCACGCCGTGTGCGACTTTGTTTAAAGGTCTCGACAGAAAAAACGATGAAAACGATATATCGTTTCCATCGTTATACCGTTCGTAATTGAACAATCGGCGTTTGGACGGGTTCAAAGCGCCGAAAATCAATTAAAAAAAAGAGGGCTGTATTCATTCAATACTGCCCTCTTTTTTTTAATTGATTTATCGGCAGCTTTCACGCGGCTTAAATATGAATTTATTTGCTGCGATTGGTATAATTCTTCTCCCGAGATCACAAGTTCCCCTCGCTTGACCATAAAACTCTTCAATGTTACGGTCCTAATTGGAATAGGTAGCCTATGAATTTGCCCCATTCATCA
>CAZQNB010000068.1:0-6010 GCA_964594545.1 uncultured bacterium
AACGCCGATTCTTCAATCACGAGCGGTATACAGGCGGGGGTGGAGGGGTTTGCTTTGATTGCGGGATAGGTTTAGCCGCCTCTATAAGACGTTGCGCTTTAAATTCCGGGTGGGCAGCGTCTATCAGTTCTAGTATATGATTGCGATCTGATAGACAAAGATCACAATCAAATATAGAAATTCGTATTTTTGTTATGGAATATTCTGGCAGGAATTTAAATAATATAGATTGAATAAGATTTTCAACTTTCGTCCATTCTTTTCGGTTGCATTGGGTTATTATTATTTTTTCTATGGTTGATATAGAAATGAATCCAACGCTGAGGGGGCTACTAAAAATTCGATCAATTGCTTCGCTGGAAAGATGGTGGTGTTCCCTCGACATAGATTGTAGATCATGAAGAGATCTGTACTTTGTCTTCCAAGATACGGAGGCGGGATTCTCCTGGCCTGATATTTCGGCTGCGAAATTCGATGCGGTAATGAGGACTTCTTCTGCGCAGACTTTAGTCCTTTTGCTAACAACGCGTAAAGCGAGAAGATCATCAGAAGGTAAATAAGACAGCGCCTCACTCCAAACCGCACGGGGTAAGCGAGATAAAATGTTTGATTGTGGTGCAGTCGTCATAAAATGATATTTACATCGTTTTTTGTGTATATTATAATGTTTTTATTAAATTAATGGAATCCTATTAATTTTTTTAAAATTAAGTAGGCTTAGGGCGACGATGGGGGCGGTCTCAGCCCGAAGGATGTTTTGATTGATCCGAACTCCTGTAGCCCTTCCTTTTAATTGCTGGGCTTCCCCCTTGGAAAACCCACTTTCCGGGCCTGTGATAAATAAGATTTTTTTGAAAGAGTCTCCGGCAAGTAGGGGGGCGTTTTTTTCAGTGTCTCCGAAGAATATGTCTGCCTCTTTTGCAAGCAAAGAATCGAGATGGGGCAAAATCTCTAAGTGAGGGAGGTGGAGCCTTTCACATTGTTTAAGAGCGGAAATTGTGATATTTCGAAATCTTTCTATTTGGTGGCTTGAAAAAGAGTCTTGCGTTGAATTGTCAGATGGATAAAGAAAGAAAGCGTCAGCGCCTATTTCTGTCCCTTTTTCAAGTACCCACTCAAGTTTTGAGGGCCGCATGAAGGGGAGTCCTAAAATGATTTGTGAGGGGGCGGGAGGAGAAAACTCTACGCTTGTGATCTCAAGCGATGTTTGATCTTTGGCAATATGAGTAACTTTGGCTCTCCCCAGAAAGCCTTTGCCGTTGACAAGCTCGATCTCTTCGCCTTCGCGCACGCGCAAAACTTTGGAAAGATGGAGATGTTCCGTATCTTTTAATGTAGCGCTTAAGGCTTGTGTCAGAGGTCCTTCTAGATAGAAACGTTCCATAATGATCCTGGACGGCAAAGCGCCCGTTTAAAAATTTCAGAATAATTGTCTTTTAATTCTCGAGGCAGATGAGGCTCTGCGAGCTCTTTTAATATTTTGAGATCCAGAATTTCAAAAGCGCTCAATTTTTCATAGTGTTTTTTTACAGGTTGATAATCAGCGAAATTGAAAATTAATTTAAATCGGTAATCGTCAAGGAGAGTTTCTGAGAGATGAGAATAGTAAATGATCTCATCTGCGCTAATGAGAGGAAGATCGCGACAAAAATTTGGAGCTAAAATAGAGATGAAATCCACCGAATAAATTGTTTTCAAAGTCGGGAGGTGGGCAATGAGTTCATTGAGTTTTTGTTTGTCAGACGGGAGGATGATGCAAATGCAATCTTGCCGAAACCGTTTATAGAGGGTTTTGAGCGTTTGCTGTTTCCATCGGTTGTGCTGCCAGAGCCATTCTCCGGGATGCTTTTTAATGCTCTCTTGCATGAGAGAAAGGGCCTTATCCATCATCGAGACGACAGCTTCTTCCAGAGGCAAATTGAGATCCGGCCAAATGGGATCTGAGTAGCGGATCTGATAGTGGTTTTTCTCGCGATGCGTCGATGCGAAAATGATCGGGCAGCCGGTTTTATAGGCGAGGAGGGCAGGCGCTGTTGATGTCCAGGCTCTACGCCCTAAAAAGGGGAAGCTGTAGCCGCTATCCGGCATCCCTTGATCGCCGACAATCCCGATGAACGTCCCTCTTTTTAAAGCCCTAAACCCTTCTCGAACGGCATTATGTGGGGAGATGATTTTGCCGCCATTTTTTTCTCGCATGGAGACAATCCAATGATAGAGGCGTTTATTTTTGATCGATTTGCCAATCGCGATCCCCTTCATGCGGGTTGTTCCGTCTAAAAAGAGGACTTCCCAATTCGATTGGTGTCCGCAAAAGAAAATAAGACCCCTATTTTCCTTGTACAAGCTTTCAGCAATTTCGGGGTTTTCGCAGCGGATGATTTTTGAAAATTGAGTTTCCCTAGCAAGTTTTGGGTATTCCAAACAATTGATGGCTAAGTTTTGAAATGATTTTTTGGCGATGCGGATGAGCTCTTTTTTTGGGAGTGCAAGATCGCGCGCAAGAGCCAAATTGCTAAGCGCCCTTTTTCTATATTCTCTCATGCAATAAAAAGCTAAGGTCCCGATTGCTTTCCCAGTGGAATGGATCCAAGCATAGGGCATCAAGCTAAAGGGAAAGGTCAAGACGCGGATGAGAAAATAGTGGAAAGATTCTTTATTCACAGGCTTTTATAAGCTTATCAAGTTGCTTGGAAAAGTCAAGGTGCTCTACGCTCCCTCGGATTTCTTTTGCGCTCGTTTTTGTTTTTGGGTGTTTAAGACAGGTATCGAGCGCTGATGCCAAGGAATCGATCGCAAGTAAATCTTCAACAACGATCCCATTTTGCGCCGTTAATATCTCATGACCCCCATTATATTTTGAGGAAAGGATAAAAAGCCCCATGGCGAGAGCTTCGATGGTCACGTTTGCGAAGGGATCATAAAAAGAGGGGATGACGAGGACATCGGAGAGCTGGTAAAAAGGGGTCATATCTTCTCTTGGCCCAAAAAAATGGACTTTGTTTTTGAGTCCAAGTTGGATCGCCTTGGCTTGGAAATATTCGATTTTATTGTCTTTGCCTACGACAGAGAGATGAAATTCTTTTGTCTTAATGCGCGCGAGCGCCTCTAAAAGAACGGCAAGGCCTTTGCGTAAGTACCCATTTCCAATGAAAAGGAAGTGGAAACAATTGGGGTCTAAATGAAGTTTCCCCGCTGCCCTTAATTTTGCATTTGGGTGATCAGAAAAGGCCCCTTCCATCTCTTTCCACTCAACGCCATTATGGATGACCTCGATTTTTTTAGGATCGATCCGATAGTGTTCTAAAAGCTCGTTTTTGACCATGTGGGAATTGGCGAACAATTTCTCTAACCGAGGATTTTCAAAGGCTGCTTTTTCAAGCTCCAATATTTTTCGATGCATGGGGTTGAGAAGACACATCCAATGTTTTAATTTCCCTTCCGTCAGGATGCGGCTTTTGAGATAGGAGATGTGGACGCCGTTGCCTGCTCTATAGTGGGTTTGGAACCGATTTCGATCCATGCCAAACACAAGATCCGGCTTTTGATCTAAAATCCACCTTTGCACACTTCGATCAAACTGTTCCATCTTTAGAAAGGAGGGCCAGGCAATTGTAACAAAGGGATAAAATGAGATTAAGGGGGAAGGAGAGGATTGCGTTTTTCCTGTTGTCAGGATGCTGATTTTAGCGCCCCGATTTGCAAATTCTTGCGCAATGCGCGATGCATATTTTTCAAGTCCGCCGTTATTTTGCGCCCGTGATTTTAAAAGGACCACATGTTTGAGAGGCTTCATGGTTGGGCGGTAATGAGATTGTTTTCCGGGATCACGGAAATGGAATTTGCTTGGAGTTCGATTTTAAGGTTGAGCTTCTGGTGATTTGCCGTGCAAAAACGGAAACTTTTCATGTATCCTCGAAAACGCCTTCTCAAGTGTTCCTCTTTCATGTTGGGAAAAAGGTCTAACGATTCGTCCCCCGATTCAGAGAGCACTTTTGCGACATAACGGTTTTCTAGTTCATGGGGGGATATGAATTGCACGTTCCAAAGAAGTTTCTCTCTTTCTGATTTGGGAGCTGCAATGACTGTGATTTGCATCATGTCTTTCACTGTTTCTAAAAAGAGTTTGCTCACGCCTTGAGCGTAGAGAGGAATCGATAAGATTCTCATCCCATTTTTTTTGGATATAAATTCATTGGTCGCAATCGAGTAGGTCTCCGGATTTAGCGTAGAGCTGTGTTTGGGGGGGAAATAGATCGAAATCGGGAGTAAGGATCCTATGGGGAGATAATCTTGCCTTGAAAAACCAATGCGTAAAAATTTAGCTTGCGCGTCATCAATATCCAGAGGCTGGTCTGATATCTGAGGGATAGAGACTTTTTTCCATGCGTCAGGAATCTCAAAATTGACTTCATCCGATTCGTTTCCCGCCTGAAGGTTATCGAGGTCGGATTTAGAGATGTCGTTGAGATTAAAGGTCAGTTTTAGCCCTCGGCTCTTTAACTTTTTGATCACATCTTCAGGGCCGCCTACAACGAGATAGAGTTGGCTTGGCCAAACATCGAGAAATTGATATCCCTTGGGAGCCTCGCCAATCGGCTGTGTGATCAAAATAGGGATTTTTTCAGAGATTAACTTGGTTTGCTTAATGATCATCTCTTGAGGCACAACTTTTGCAATCGCCTTATTGAGATCAATCCCCGGACTTGTGCATTGAAGATTTTTTTTATCGATATTGGCAATCCACTGATCGTGCTGTCCGGAGGCATCGATCACGACTTCTAAGTTTTTGGCAGAGAGATCAGTTAGGCTGTCTTTGTTTCCGTTGACACTCAAGTTGATTTTCGTATTTAAGGTTCCATTGCCCAACATCCCTTCAATGGTCTTCCCTGTCGGGAGATTGATGACGCGGACGGGAACTCCTGTGATGACTTTTGAAACAGTCATGGAGTGATTTATCACAATCCAAATGATAATTGCAAGAATGAGAGAAATTAACTTTCTTTGCCAATGATCGATAAAAAGCTGTTTAATATAGGTAATCACGTCTTAAGCCAATCTAGAAATTTAAGTCTACTGTGGGGCTCTGTTCCTTCCGGTGGATTAAATATACTGCGAACGATCCCTTTAAATCGATCGATTTTTACGCCGCGCGTCATGATCCCTTCCCGCGCAATCGATACTTTTCCTGTTTCTTCAGATACAACGATCACGAGGGCGTCGGTTGTTTGGCTAATCCCGAGACCCGCCCGATGGCGCGTCCCCATGGATCTTGCGATTTGCGACGAATCTTCGATCAGAGGTAAAATGACCGCTGCTGCAAGTAGGGTTTGATCGCGAATGATGACAGCTCCATCATGCAGGGGGGTGTTGATCGAAAAAATCGTCTCGAGCAGTTCGGATGAAAATGCAGAGTTTAACAAGACTGCTTTTTGCGCATATTCATCAAGAGAGTCTTCATTTTCTAAAACCATCAGAGCTCCCACCCTTTTTTCTGACATCCGATAGGTGGAATTGGCGAGCTGATCGAGAAATTTATCAAAAGCGGTCACCTCTCGTTGTCTTTTTCCTTTAAGGCTCAGTTTGGATAAGGCCATTCGAAGTTCAGGCTGAAAGATCACAATGACAGCGATCACGAGAACGTTGCCAAGTAACACCATGATTCTATGTAACACAGGAAGATTGAGAAAGCTCGACGCGCCAAGAATGAAGAGGAAGGCAAAAAAACCGAGCACGAGGTCCATCGATTTCGTATTCCAAAGAAACGAAAGCAGATAGTTGAGCATGATCGCAATTATTAAGATCTCAATAACAGGCATTAACAAATGAAGCATGATTTTTACTATAGTTCCCCCAGGGTTTTATCTTGATTTGACCTATCTTTTCAATAGAGTATTTTTATTTTTATCTTAAAGTGCTTAAAATGAGCGGTGTAGATGAATAGCAAAAATAAATAAACAGGATCCGCTTCGCTTGCAGGATCGCCATGAAGCATGGCGGCAGGATTTTTTTT
>CAZQNB010000069.1:0-5687 GCA_964594545.1 uncultured bacterium
TATTATATATATTTTGCTGTTTTGGAGGTTTTTACTTTCGCTACTTCCTCCGGAGTTCCCTTGGCAAGAATAAAACCCCCATCCGGCCCGGCGTCGGGGCCAAGATCGATAAGATAGTCCGCTGATCGGATGAGATCGATATTATGCTCAATAATAACGAGCGTGTTTTTTTTGTCGGCAAGGCCGTGAAAGATCGGAAGGAGCAGTCTAATATCTTCGCTATGGAGTCCGACTGTCGGCTCATCGATGAGATAGAGCGTCTTCCCCGTTTCTCTTTTGGCAAGCTCTCTCGATAAACGCAATCTTTGCGCTTCCCCTCCTGAAAGAGAAGCAATTTCTTGTCCGAGCTTTAGGTAAGATAAGCCCACGGAAATTAACGTTTTAATTCGCCTTGCGATTTTGGGGATGTTTTCAAACCAGCTTTCCGCTTCTAAAATGCTCATTTCAAAAATCTGTCCAAAATGTTTCCCTTTGTATTGAATGGCGAGAGAAATCGGATTCAGTCTATGGCCCTTGCACGATTCACAGCGGACTCGAATGGAGGGGAGAAACTGGAGATCAACCGTTTTGTAGCCAAGCCCCCAGCATGTTCTGCACATGCCTTTCATGTGGTTCGGGCTAAAATGGCCAGGTTTGAGCCCCTTAGCTTCCGCTTGCGGCATCGATGCGAAAAGAGAGCGGATGAGGGGCTGGATTTCACTATACGTGCTCACATCTGCCCTTGCTGTTTGTCCAATGGGGCTTTGGTCGATGGTGATCACTTTTTCAAATTTACTTAAGCCGTATATGGAAGTTCCTAGATACTCGACCGGCTCTAAATTTTTCGATGCGTTCACCGCTTTTTCTGCGGCAGGCTTTAAAAGATGGCGTATCAGGGTCGATTTGCCCGAGCCGGAGACGCCTGTTATGCAAGTGATCGCAGCATAGGGGATTTCAACGGAGATGTTTTTGAGATTGTGAAGATTTGCATTCACAATCCGAATATCCGGCGAAAAGGGGCGTCTTTTTTTAGAAATGGGGATCGTTTTTCGTTTGGAAAGATAAGCGCCGGTTAAAGAATTTGGATTTTTGAGAATTTCAGGGATCGTTCCTTCCGCTGTAATTTGGCCCCCTTCACTTCCCGCTTTCGGCCCAAAGTCGACAAGATAGTCGGCTTCCATGATCGTCATCGGATCGTGCTCTACCAAGATCAGAGTATTGCCAAGATCCCGTAGGTTTTTGAGCGCGGAGTTGAGCTGCTCGTTATTGTAGGGATGTAGACCAATTGTCGGCTCGTCAAGGATATACAAGCAGGAAGTCAGGCCGGAGCCTAATTGGCGCGCCAGCCGAATGCGTTGGAGCTCTCCGCCGCTCAATGTCGGTGCCGATCTATCTAGAGATAGATAGTTGAGGCCGATTGCCAGGAGAAAATCGAGATATTTTTGGATCTTACTTTGTGTTTCATGCAAAAACTGTTCTTTTTTTAGAGATAGAGTCGTTTTGATGAATTTTTGCGCTTCAACCAAAGTCATCTTGCAAAAATCGTGAATCGATTTATTTTGGATCCGGACGTTCATGGCAAGGGGATTTAATCTCGATCCTTGGCAATAGGGACACATCGATGCGGTCATCAAGGGAAGGAGCGATTCTTTAATCTCTTTGAGGGCCATTCGTGAGGCTTTTGCAAATAGCGTCTCTAACCCAATCCAGGTGAGGCAGAGTTTTTTCAGTTTCTGCTCAGGGCCGCCTTTGAGTAAGATTTCAAGGTGGGCAGGGGACAAATTTTTGATCGGGACTTCACAATCGATTTTGCAGCTTTTAAAATAGGATTCAACGAGACGATACGCTTCGCCAGATCCCTTATCTTTGAAAAGACGATCGCACACATCGAGAATGGAGAGGCGAAGAAGGGACTTTTGTTCCCCTAAGTGGGCGCCATAAGTAAGGCCAAGACCCTGACACTCCAAACACATCCCGGCGTCGTGATTGAAAGAAAAAGTCTGCGGAGTAATCGGGGGGTAGGACTTTCCTGTACTTTCTACAGCAAACGAGAGGTTAAAAAAGAGATCTTCTTTTTCTTTTGCTAAAATCACAATCCCGTTTGATTTTTCTGTCGACTTTTCAATTGCTTCAAAGAGCCGTTTTTCAGATTTCGCATCGATCGCTAATCGATCGATCACAAGAAAGAGGTCGTTTTTCCGATGTTTTTCAAATGGGATTTCACTATCGAGCTCGTAATAGACCCCATTTAACCGAATGCGGAGAAATCCATCTCGATTGAGTTTTTCTTTAAACTCTTCAAAAGTTTCCTTTTTCCCCAAAGCAATCGGCGTGAGGATATGCACTTTTTCGCCTTGCAGAGTGGAAAGGGCTTTTTGGGCGACAAAGTCTTTGCTAATTTGCTTAATTTCTTCGAAGGTATCCGGATCATAGGCGGTTCCCAGATGGGCGTATAAAATGCGTAAAAGATCGTAAATTTCAGTAATTGTTCCAATTGTGCTGCGCGGATTGAGCCCCCCTGTTTTTTGCTCGAGTGCAATCGAGGGAGAGAGCCCTTCAATATGGTCGACTTTGGGCTTGGGGAGCTGTTTGACAAGAGTGCGCGCGTAAGAGGAGAGCGTTTCTGTGTATCGCCTTTGTCCTTCTGCGTAGAGCGTATCAAAGGCCAAGGAAGATTTGCCGGAACCGGAAGGTCCTGTAAACACCGTCATGGATCCTCTCGGAATAGAAATGGATACTGACTTTAAATTGTTTTGCGAAGCATTTTTTACCGTCAGAAATTTTGTTTCCTGAGTTTTTGGGAGCGCTTTCTTTTTAAGAGAGCCAAGTTTTCCGGCGAGCGACTTCCCTGTCGGCGTAGAGAGTTTGCTAATCGATTCAGGAGTCCCGGAGCCGATCAGTTTTCCCCCACTGCGTCCAGCGCTAGGTCCTAGGTCAACAATCCAGTCAGCGCAGGAAATCAATTCTAAATTATGTTCGATGACAAGGACTGTATTTCCTTTGTCTACGAGCGTTTGCAAAATCGAAATCAGCCTTTGCACGTCGTGAAAATGGAGTCCCGTTGTCGGCTCATCTAAAATATAGAGAGTTTTTCCCGTGTGGGGACGGACGAGTTCTTTAGCGAGTTTGATCCTTTGCGCTTCCCCGCCCGATAACGTGGTCGATGGCTGGCCTAACCTAAGGTAATCGAGGCCTACCTGAGAGAGGAGGGAGAGTTTTTTTCGAATGGAGGGGATAGAATCAAAGAGGATTAGCGCATTTTCGACATCCGTATTTAATATGTCCGTGATGCTTTTTCCTTTGAATTTGACGGCTAAAATTTCGGGGTCGAATCGATTTCCCTTGCACTGCGGGCATTCGACCCAAACATCTTCCATAAAATCCATGTCGATTCTAACGTTTCCCATCCCTACGCAATAAGGACATGATCCTTCTTTTACGTTGAAGCTAAAATGACTCGCATCAAAACCGCGCAATTTACTTTCGGGAAGCTCTGCAAAAAGATCTCGGATTTCATCGAAGAGTTTGATGTAGGTGGCGGCGTTTGACCTCGGCGTTCTTCCAATCGGAGACTGGTCGACGGAGATCACTTTGTCGATATAGGAAAACCCTTCGATTTTCGTGTGTTTACCGACGTTTAGCTCTGCATTGTGGAAGTGGTTGGCAAGAGCCGGATAGAGTGTGTCAGAAATAAGGGATGATTTACCGGAACCGGAAACGCCTGTGATGCAAACAAGCCCTCCAAGGGGGATTTTGACATCTAACGATTGGAGATTATGATGAGAAGCTCCTGTGATGGTAATACATTCTTTCGAAAGATCTCTCCGTTTTTTAGGAGGTTCAATTTTTAGACGCCCGGAAAGGTATTTTCCGGTTAAAGACCGTGGATTATCCATCACGTCTTGGATTGAGCCGCAGGCTAAAATCTCTCCGCCATGCTGTCCTGCGCCCGGACCCACATCGACAATGGTGTCGGCAGCCATGATGGTGTCGACATCATGTTCTACAACAAGAACGGTGTTGCCCTGGTCGCGCAAATCTAAAATTGTTTGGATGAGTTTGTGGTGATCGCTCGGATGCAGTCCGATAGACGGCTCATCTAAAACGTAGATGGCGCCAACAAGACCTGCGCCAATTTGGGAGGCGAGGCGAACGCGCTGGGATTCTCCACCGCTCAAAGTGGGCGATGTGCGATCTAAGGACAGATAGGAGAGGCCCACATTTAATAAAAATTGAAGCCGGGCGAGGACCTCTTTAACGATTTCCCCTCCGATTTGCTCTTCGATGGGGTTTAGACGAAGTGTTTTAAAAAACGCAAAACAGTCTTCCATGGGAAGGGCTGTGAGTTCGTGGATTTTTTTGCCCTGGATTTGCGTCTCTGCAGGATAGGGTTTGATCCGAGATCCGTTGCATGCCGGGCAAACCCCTTCAACCATGAGCGCTCCAATCTTCTTTCGATAGAGATCGCTTTTGGCAGCAGCAAGCCTTTCTTGCGCCTCTTTTATGACCCCTTTCCATTGGACAAATTCATCCCAAGAAGTTTTCTTTTCGGGATGGACAAACCGCATTTTCGTCCATTTTTTCTCCGTTCCGTGTAAAAAAACTTTTTTAGCCTCATCGGAGAGTTTATTCCAGGGGGTTGTGATTTTGAATTTATAGAGTCTTGCGAGATTGTTATAGATATTGCCGTATCTGACTGTGTTATACGATGAGGCGATCTCGCAGCAATCTTCTTGGATGCTCAAATTCTCATTGATGATTTTTTTTAAATCGAACTCAGATGAGACTCCAAGGCCATGGCAAGAGGGGCACATTCCTTCCGGATGATTAAAGGAAAAATCGTGCGGCTCTAAAGGGCCGTAAGAAGTGTTGGATTTAACAGAATAGGCAAATTGGGAATAGATGGTTTCTTCTTCTGTCTTTGCGTCTAAAACGCTAAAAAAGCCTTTCCCTAGATCAAGAGAGAGGGAGACTGCTTCCGCAATGCGCGAGGTTTCATTTCCTTTGATTCGATCGACCACGATATCGACATCGTGAGGGATTTTTTCGTCGAGTTTGATTTGTCCATCTAGCTCTACAATTGCGCCATCTATCCGAACGCGCATAAACCCTTTGGAAAGAAGTTCGGCGAAATCTTCGATGAATTCTCCCTTCTTTCCTTTAGCGTAGGGGGCGAGAAAAATGAGTTTTGCGTCTTTTGAAAAGTTTTGCACCTGGGCGATGATTTTTTCCCGACTTTGCAAGGCGACAGGCTCTTTGCTAATGGGACAGTGGGGGATGCCGATTCTCGCAAATAATACCCGGAAAAAATCGTAGATTCCGGTCATGGTGCCGACAGAGGATCTCGGCGTTTTTCCGGCTGTTTTTTGTTCGATGGCAATTGTTGGGGCAATCCCGCTGATGCTATCCGCGTCGGGCTTGGGTAAGTCTCCAAGGTATCTACGCGCTTGATGGGAGAGCGATTCGATATAGCGCCGTTGCCCTTCGACATAGATTGTGTCAAAGGCAAGCGATGATTTCCCCGATCCCGACACACCTGTAAAAACGACAAGCTCGCCCGGTCTCAAGGTCAGATCGACGTTTTTGAGATTGTGCACGCGGACTTTTTTCAAAACAATTTCGGGAGTATCCATGTTGAGAGATTGTACCAGGACACGCTTTGTCTCGACAACAAAAACCTGGCAGTGGTATACATTCCCGCGCGAAAA
>CAZQNB010000070.1:0-5587 GCA_964594545.1 uncultured bacterium
CCGATTGTTCAATTACGAACGGTATACCATAAATTTTTAAATACACTGGAAATTCGATGATCAACTTCTTTTGCGGAGTCCAAATAACTTAAATTTCTACTATGGGCATTAAGAACGGTTAGGGTAAAGAGCGCGGTGTAAATTGTCGCCGAGGATACGCAATAGGCGATCAGAAGGTTCCTATTGGCTTTCTCAGATATTTTAGCCCTTAGCCGAGCTTCTTCCTTTTTTTCAGTTTGTGTCAGAATTTCTTTCCTTTCTGTTAATGATTGGGGTATCGAAATTCCATTAATACTTGTTATTCGCGCTCGGTCGAGCGAGCAAATGTTGCTCTCCTCACTAGAGCAGACCCACCTCATTAAGCACAGGAAATGACTGGGACAAATAGGTTTTCCATCTTTCATATAATGACAAACGATAAGCTTGTCCTCGGTCATGTTAAAATTGTCTAAACATATCGAGCACTGTTCTTGCTTTAGCTCTTCGAGGAGGGCAGGATAGACGCCGCAAGGAACGGGGTGAAAATTTTTTGGTAATGGTGCGCTCATTTTATTTGTTCCGTTTGTTCAATTACGAACGGTATAACTGTAGAGAGCATTTCTACTTAACGCGAACATTATTAAGCCACCTATGGTGCTAATGGTTAATGCAAGTCCTGTCTCCACAAACGCCCGCAGCCTCCCTGCTTCTGATATAGGAATTCCATCTATGCTTGTGATTGGTGCTCGATCGTTAGGACAGGTAGGACAGTTTTGCGCCCATGCCTGAAAGCATTCTGCATGATGAGGGCACATGGGTTTTCCGTCTTTCATATAATGATAAACGATAGGCCTGCTATCGGTCACCCGAAACATGGGTCTTCCCTCTTTCATATAATGATAAACGATCGGCCCGCTATGGGTCACCTGAAAATTGTCTAAACATATCGAGCACCTTTCCTGCTCGAGTTGTTTGAGGAGGTCAGGATGGAGGACGCCGCGAGGAAGGGTGTGAAAATTGTTTGATAATGATGTGCTCATTTTCTCTGTTTCGTTTATTTGAATAGTTTAATAAGTATTATATCAATGTTAAATTAATCATTCAATTCTAAATTTTCTTTTAATAAGAATGAGTGATGGGTGCGGGGAGTGGTTTTTAAGTTATTGGTAATGAGTAGTTTGAAGCGGTCTATAGATTTTTTTTGATAAACGAGAGGATGCTCTCGAGAGTGTAATCCATGTGCTCTTCCGTGTGAGCGCTTGAAATAAACCAAGCCTCCTGAGATGCCGGGGGAATATATATGCCTTTGTCAAAAAGTGTTTTAAAAAAGCGTCTAAACATCTCTTCGTCGAGGGTTTTTAAGTCTTCTTTTGAACGGACTTTTTTGAGCCCAAAAAAGAGGGAAAACATCGATCCGCATTGCTGTAGGCAGCCATTTTTGCTCTGCAAGAGTTCTTGGACAGGAAGCGTGAGCCGATTTGTTTTGTCGAGAAGATCTTTATAGAAATTAGGTTTTTGTATTTCTTTAAGAGTTGCAAGTCCCGCTTGCATGGCAACAGGATTTCCTGAAAGAGTTCCTGCTTGGTAAACGGGACCTAGAGGCGCGAGAAAATCCATGATCTCTTTTTTTCCGCCAACTGCTGCTGCAGGAAAGCCGCCGCCGATGATTTTGCCAAGACACGTGAGATCGGGATCGATCTGATACAGCCCTTGAACGCCTTGCAAGCCTACCCGAAAACCGGTAATCACTTCGTCAAAGATGAGAAGCGCGCCTGTTTTTTTTGTTTCCAAACGGAGCATTTCGAGAAAGCCCGGTTCAGGAAGGATTGTCCCCATATTTCCTGTGACAGCCTCGAGGATGACAGCTGCGACAAGAGAGCTGTCAGGAGATCTAAAGAAATTTTGCACGGCATTAAAATCGTTGAAGGGGAGACAAATCGTATCGGCAATGACGCTTAAGTTTACGCCTCTTGATGTGGCAATCGGATTTAAGCTTGCAACGCCGGAACCTGCTTGGATGAGGAGGGAGTCAGAGTGGCCATGGTAGTGGCCTGTGAATTTGACAATTTTAGGGCGCCCCGTAAACCCTCTCGCAAGTCGCATCGCGGTCATTGTGGCTTCCGTCCCGGAACTCACAAAGCGGATTTTTTCAATGGAGGGCACGAGGTCGATGATTGTTTTTGCAAGGATGCCTTCGATTTCCGTCGCGATGCCAAAGGTAGAACCAAGCGCCATTTGTTCTTGGGCTGCTTGAACTACTTTTTCGTGAGCGTGGCCTAAAATCAGAGCTCCCCAGCTGCCGCAATAATCGATATATTCTTTCCCGTCTACGTCGGTAATTGTATCTCCTTTTCCCGATGCGACGATCAGGGGGGGAGAGAGGCCAACAGATTGAAACGAGCGAACCGGAGAGTTGACGCCGCCGGGAATCACCGCGCAGTTTTTTGTAAAAATTTCTTCCGATTTTGTGCGTGTCATGTGGGGCGCCTCTATTTGTCCTCAGGGGGTTCTGATGAAAAACTTGGGTAGGTAGCACAAGAAAAATAGCAGGGTTTTAGGATGGTCAGGATAAAAAATCCTGACCATCCTAAAATCTTGCTATTTTTCTTTTTTTATATTCTTTGAGGGGTCTATCAAATCTTTTTCATCAGAACGCCCTGTATTTGTCCTGGCATTTTGAAATAGTTTATGAGTAGAATGCAAGGAAAAATACGGAAGAGGTCTAAAATGGATGACGATCTAAAAAAGAATTTAAGCAAAATTGCGATGACCATTCGGGGTCTTTCGATGGACGCTGTGCAGAAGGCAAATTCAGGCCACCCCGGTATGCCGATGGGTTGCGCAGAACTCGGCGCTTATCTCTATGGCTCTTTGATGCGCTATAACCCGAAAAATCCAAAATGGGCTAACCGAGATCGTCTTGTATTATCTGCCGGGCACGGATCGATGTGGCTCTACTCTTGTTTGCACCTCTCCGGATTTAAATTGTCCTTGGATGACATTAAGAAATTTCGTCAGCTCCATTCTCGAACACCGGGTCATCCGGAATATGGCCATACAGATGGCGTAGAGGCGACAACAGGTCCTTTAGGGCAGGGCGTTGGCAATGCGGTCGGAATGGCTTTGGGGATGAAGCTCTTGGCTGCAAAATTCAATAAAGAAGGGTTTCCTCTTTTCAACAACAAAGTGTATTGCGTTGCAGGCGATGGGTGCATGATGGAAGGGGTCTCTGCCGAGGCGTCTTCTTTTGCAGGGCATTTGAAATTAAACAATCTGATCTTGCTCTATGATTCAAACCGTATTTGCTTAGATGGGCCCACCTCTGAGAGTTTTACAGAGGATACAAAAGAGCGCTATAAATCCTATGGGTGGGATGTATTTGATATCGATGGCTACGATTTCGATCAAATGGAAAAAGTATTTCGCTCTCTCCAAAAACATCAAGAAAAGCCGGCCTTCGTCTCTGTGCGGACCATTATCGGCAAAGGCTCTCCTCATAAAGCCGGTACGTCGAAAGCGCACGGCTCTCCCTTAGGCCCCGAAGAAGTTGCGGAAACAAAAGAAGCGCTTGGTTTGCCGAAGGAAGATTTTTATGTGCCGGGCGCAGTGTACTCCTTTTTTGAACAAAAACTGGAAAAAGATATCCATTTAGAAAATGAGTGGAATGAGCTCTTTAGAAAATGGGCGCATAGTTTCCCCGACCTTGCCAAAGAATACGATAAAATGAAGAGCTATTATCTTCCCGATCATTTGGAAGAGACGCTTAAAAAAATCGAAATTAAATCGCCGATCGCCGGAAGATCTGCCTCTCAAATTGTGCTTCAAACGCTGGGCAAATTGCTCCCGCAGATCGTGGGCGGTTCTGCTGATTTGTCTTGCTCTGATCTTACGATGATGAAAGATTTTCCGTTAGTGACCTCGGATAATTTTGCGGGAAGAAATATTAAGTACGGCGTTCGTGAATTTGCGATGGGGACCATTGTCAATGGGCTTTCTCTTTGCGGCATGTTCCAGCCCTATTGCGGGACGTTTTTTACATTCTCCGATTACATGCGCAATTCCATTCGATTAGCGGCTTTATCTCCCTATCATGTGATCTATCAATTTACCCATGATTCCATTTTCCTCGGCGAAGATGGTCCAACGCATCAATCCATTGAACAATTGGCGTCACTGCGCGCTATGCCGCATCTCCATGTGATCCGCCCGGCAGATTCTCATGAGGTGAAAATGGCGTGGCTTGCAGCCCTTCGGTACAAGGGACCTACCGCCATTGTTTTATCAAGACAAAATCTCCCCGATTTAGCCTGCACTCAAGTTTCCTATGATCAGGGGCTTGGAAAAGGGGCTTACATCGTGAAAAAAGAAAAGAAAAAAGCAGAGTACACTCTTTTTTCCACAGGATCTGAACTTTCTTTAGCTTTGGAAGTCTCTGAGCGGTTAGAAAGACTGGGGAAAGATGTTCGGGTCGTGTCGATGCCATGCTGGGCGATGTTTGAAAAACAAACACCTGGCTATAAAGAGTCTGTTGTTGGGGGAGATTTAGGGATTCGCGTATCGATTGAAGCCGCTGTCGAATTTGGATGGAACAAATACATTGGTAGAGAAGGGATTGCGATTTGCATGGAAGGGTTTGGCTTGTCTGCTCCGGCGGCTGATCTGGCGCAGGAATTTGGTTTTACAGTTGATGCCATTGTAGAAAGGATCATGTCTTGAGTCTTTTGCTAAAAGCTCTTCAAAAACAAAATACGGGAAGGCCTCCTGTTTGGCTTATGCGCCAGGCGGGACGGTATCTTCCGGAATATCGAGAGCTAAGAAGTAAGTACAGTTTAAGGGATCTGTTTTTTACGCCGGAGCTTGCGGCAGAAGTGACCAAAATGCCCCTATCGCGGTTTGGCGTGGATGCTGCGATTTTATTTTCTGATATCACGGTTGTGGCTGTGGCGTTAGGTTTTTCTCTTGAATTCCAAGAGGGGCCTAAAATTTTCCCGGCGGCAAATCCCTTGATTCCTCTGGGTTTTTCTCCTGAAAAATTAGAGCCTGTCATTCAAACGATCCGTCTGCTTAAAAAAGATCTAAATATTCCTCTTCTTGGGTTTTGCGGCGGGCCATTTACAGTGGCAAGCTACATGGTAGGCGACATGGATAAAACTTTATCGTGGATGCGAGGGGACCCAAAGAGTTTTGGCCATTTCCTCGATCAAATCACGAGAGTTACTTGTGTCTATTTACAAATGCAAGAAGAGGCGGGCGTTGATGCTGTCCAGGTGTTTGATTCTTGGGCGAACGTTCTTTCAAAAGAGGAGTTTGAAACGTATAGTTTAGCGCCTTTAAAACAGCTGATCTCTTCTGTTAAAATCCCTTCCCTTTTTTTTATGCGGGAATCAAAAGCTTTTATTGAGAAGATTCCTTGCGCTTTGAGTTTAGATTGGACGGTATCGTTAAAAGAAGCGCGCGGGAAAACAGCTCAAGTTTTGCAGGGGAATTTGAATCCCGACTTTTTGTTTTTGCCTTTAGATCAGATCCGAGAAAAAACAATAGAGATTCTTGAGTTGATGCGAAATGATCCCGGGTTTATTGTGAATTTAGGGCATGGCGTGAAAGTGGG
>CAZQNB010000071.1:0-5470 GCA_964594545.1 uncultured bacterium
TCACTACTATATCCGACACTACTCGTCAGGAGTCTCATCATGGACTTTCTGTGTGGAATCATCCAGGGCCTTTTACTTCGGAGCAATTTCTAAAAATAATGGACTATTCACGAAAAACTCCACCTGAAGATTGGAACGCGCATATGCAGAATCTCGCGAAGAAGTAAATTCTTTAAGTAGGTTTTCCATGAATCTGGAAAATTTCTAGAAAATCATCTTCTTCATGGATATACTGGATCCGACCGGATTGCTGAGAAAGTAAATAATTTATGGAACATCTAAAAGAAGCGATTAAAAAGCGGCGCACATTTGCGATCATCAGCCACCCGGACGCCGGGAAAACCACGCTTACAGAAAAACTACTCCTCTACTCGGGGATGATTCAGACGGCCGGAATGGTGAAAGGCCGAAAGGGGCGTAAAGCCGCGACCTCAGACTGGATGGCGATGGAACAGGAGCGAGGGATTTCGATCACCTCGTCCGCCATGCAATTTCCCTACAAAGGGGCCATCATCAATGTTCTCGATACGCCGGGCCACGAAGACTTTTCTGAAGACACCTATCGAACGCTCACGGCTGCAGACTGCGCAATCATGGTGATCGACGCCTCAAAAGGGGTGGAAAAGCAAACGAGAAAATTGTTTGAAGTTTGCAGACTCAGACAAATCCCCGTCCTTACCTTCATCAACAAAATGGACATGCCGGGAAGAGATCCTCTGGAACTCATGAACGAGGTGGAAAACGTCCTCCAAATTCAGTCTTACGCAATGAACTGGCCGATTGGAACGGGAAGAGATTTCCAAGGCGTATTTGATCGGCAAACCAAAGAATATCTTTTTTTCACCAAAACCTCCCATGGCGGCGCGCAGAAAGCGGAAATTACCCGGATGCCGGAAGGAAGCTTGGAGGCAAAACAAAAAATCAATACGCACGATTATGAAAAATTTACGCAAGATCTAGAGCTTCTCGAGATGGCCGGCAACGACTTTTCAAAACAGGCATTTTTAGAGGGCAAAGTCACTCCCGTATTCTTTGCTTCTGCCCTGATTAATTTTGGCGTCGAGCCATTTTTTGATGCGTTTGTCGATCTTGCCCCCTGTCCGCATGGGAGAGCTGCCAACGCAACAGATGGAACAGAAATTGAGATTGACCCAATCACCACTCCCTTTAGCGGTTATGTATTTAAGCTCCAAGCGAACATGGATAAACGCCATCGAGACAGCATGGCCTTTATCCGGGTATGCTCAGGCCGTTTTGAAAGAGACCAAACGGTCAAACATTCACGCCTTAAAAAAGAGATTCGACTCTCAAGACCTCACAGCATGGTGGCGGGAGAAAGGACAACTCTCGATGTGGGCTTTGCAGGCGACATCATCGGCGTCATCAACCCGGCCCTTTTTGCGATCGGCGATACGATTTCTGTTACAGGCGGTTTTCAATTCAAACCCCTCCCCCAATTCCAACCTGAAATTTTTGCCAAAATGCATCCGAAAGATGTCGGAAAACGAAAAGCGTTTGACAAAGGCATCTTACAGCTCAGTGATGAAGGGGCCATTCAAATGCTCAAATCGTATCCTGAAGGGGGCGATCTCATTTTTGCAGCTGTAGGTCAGTTGCAATTTGAAGTGATGCAATACCGACTGAAAGATGAGTATGGCGTGGAGACTATTTTAACACCCCTCTCTTATCACTGCAGCGCTTGGGTGATTGGCGACATGAACAATTTTGCAAAACCCACCAATGCCGCCCTCGTGCAAGATCGGCACAGCCGTCCGATGGCTCTATTTTCAAGCCAGTGGGAAAAAGAATACTGCATGAAGCAAAACCCAAAACACGAACTTGTCGATGTCCGAGTTTAACTAAATTCATCGCAAACAACTATAAATCAATTACATACAATATGCCATCCCAAGCACTCAACGCCCTAAACCGAACAAATTGAAGTTAAATAAAAAATTAACTCTTTAATTAATATCAAATATAATGTAATATATCCATTTAAAAAGGATTGAATTATGATTATTTACACAAACAACAGAACCACACGCACACCTCCTCTTGCCCACGAAGCCATCAGTGCAACCTATAGTTCAATGCAAACTCAAGGAAGTCTACAAGCCGACGAATGGGAAAAATTAGGTGTAAATAGAAACGACGCATCTGCACAACAATCCCTCATTGGAATTTTTCAATCCATCTTCAATCATCGTGTCTCTTTAACCGAAAACACTGTTGCGGATCGAGGCGGCGTCTTCACTGTACAAATTGCGGATCCGGATAAAGTGACAACAATTGGATTCTTTAAACTGGGAAGATTTCGAGCTGCCACCGAACTTCTCGCAAGAGACATAGCACATAGGCTAGGACTTGCAAACTATGTGGTTCCCGGAATGTTTTGCGCTGTAAAAGGATTTAAGGTTCCTTCGCTTACTGAAGAAGAAGAAGAACAACAAGCTCCGATTGCCGAGTTGTTATGGAACGGAAAAATGAAGGTATATTTGCCAGATCAAAAGACCGATAATGCTGTCCTTGGGATTTTAGAACCAAAAATCACTGGAAACGAAGCCTCCATTTACGACTTCTTCTGCATAACGTTAATTATGTGCGTATTGGGTGGCAGAGACATAAAAAAAGACGGAATCATTGGGAGTACGGTCGTTGATGCAGAAGATATCCTTCCCCTCTGGATTGATCCCCCTCTTGACGCCAAAAAGGCTCGCAGCGCCCTCGACTTACAATTCCTAGCAAACGACCCTAGAGCGGTACTAGGGATCTCTGAAGAAGAGAGAAAAATTATCCATACTATTGTTGAACAATGGGATATTGATCAGATTATTAACGAACTGAGAGATCGAAAAATCCTCTATGCTGATTGTATCGCAGAAGACAACAACTCTTGCAAACGAGAATTCTTCGATGAAGGGTCCAATCGAGTCATCAATGAAAAACAGTTCTATAAACACCCCATTAACGGGAACTTTGATCGGTGGAAGAAGAACACCCAAAAAAATCTTTTATCAGACGACCAGTTAGAGGCGTTACGCACTCGGATGACAAGGGCAAAGGAATATATTCGCAATGCATCCATAGCAGGAACCCCCATGATCGCATTGGACTTAATGCTCGCAGTCGATCTCTATGCCAAAGATGCAGCAGAACGAATCCTCAATGACCCGGAACTATCTACGCTCTCACGCAAGTACTGGTTTGAAGGATCCCCTTTAACTACTGCTGCATCTAACGACCTTACAATAGGAAGTCCCATAAACACATCGAGATCTAGCCTAAACTACAACCCAGGAGCTTCCTCCGCGGAACTTAGGGAACTGACAAGATCTCCTTACTCCCATTTAAATAGAGCAGGAAGCGTATCGGTATAGTCGACTAAAATTAATTTTAATCGACTATATATACCGATCGTAATTGAACAATCGGCGCTTTGAACCCGTCCAAACGCCGATTGTTCAATTACGATCGGTATAAACCCAAAACTCAGGTTTCTAAAAAATCTTCAGCAATCCTAAGGAATTTTTTATCCTCCCTCTTTTTTTGCGCAGTCCTGCATAACATGTTCAAACGAGGTTGGGTTTCAAAAAACTCGTTATTCTTAATCATAAACCGCCAAAATAGAGAGTCCCAAACCTCACACCACGGCCCTTTTGGATAATCGCTCATCTTCAATATGTAGTTCGAACTGCTAAAATAAGGTTTTGTGGTCATCATGCCTCCGTCCGCATACTGACTCATCCCATAGACATTTGGAACCATAACCCAATCATAAGAATCAATGAAAAGCTCCATAAACCATTGATACACCTCATGAGGAGAGATCTCGCATAGTAAAAAGAAATTCCCTAAAATCATAAGTCTTTCAATATGGTGAACATAACAAAAACTATGAAGCTTTTTAATTGTTTCATCAACAGGAGGGATACCTGTTGTTCCTTGATAAAACGATCGGGGTAATTTTCGTTTATGATCAAAAAAGTTACTCGCCCTTTCTCTTTCTCCAATCAAATGATAAGCGCCCCGAATAAATTCTCTCCAGCCAATGATCTGTCGAACAAAACCCTCAATGCTGTTCAGTGGCACGTTATTCTCTTCATAATATTTGATCGCTACCCCAATCACTATCTCCGGTGTTAGAAGACCCACATTCAAATAAGGAGAAAGGCAAGAATGGAAAAGAATCAATTCCTTTTGAACGATCGCATCCTCATAATCTCCGAATGCAGCAAGTCGAGTTTCTATAAAATTTTGCAAAGCATTTTGAGCATCTACATGCGATACAGCGTAGTTGAAAAATTCAAGATTCCCAGGATTTTTTGGATATTTTTTTTCAACATAGGCAATAGCGTCTTTAACTTCTTTCGTCTGCTTTGATGAAAAAGGGGTAGGAATATGAATAGATTTAGGCAGCCTCTTACGGTTTTCTTGATCAAGGCTCCATTTCCCTCCGAGGGGCTTCCCTCTTTCATCGAGTAAAATATCGAGCCTTTTTCTTTGATACATATAAAAACTGTCAAATCGGAGGTTCTTTTTACCGGAAAAAAGAGAAGAGAACTCATTTGGGTCCGTTAAAAAATTTGAACTTTGAACAATCTCTAATTTAACATTGAGATCTTTAGCTAAAGAAGAAATCCTTTTTTTCAGCGAAAAATCATCAAATTCCGTTCCATGCAAGACAGAAATCGACATTTTTTGAATTGTTTCCCGCAGATCTTCTTCAACATAATGGGTTGTATACCCTTTTTCTCCGAGCAGCTTTTCAAAACTTTTCAAAGACGCTCGATGAAAAACAAGCTTCTGTTTATGAAAATCAAACGCAGAAAAAAACCTTGGATCCTCAATCAATAAGATCGGACGGTCTTTTCTAAAACACGGATTTTTTTCAAAAAGTTGATGAGGAAAAACTAAAACACATTCCATTATATACCCAAGGTGACTCAAAAATTAGTTTTTAGGCAAGTTCAATCACGAGCGGTATAATCTCCAGATTTCAGCATTTAAAATCGCCGCATAAACAGTCCACATTAAGTAAGGAATTAAAAGAATTGAAGATGGGCGATATTTTTTCCAAAAAACAACTATATTCAAAATAATAAATAACAACAAAATAAGCATTTCGAAGAATGCAAGCCCTGGGTTTTGAAGAAAAAAGAAAAAAAACGACCAAGAAAGATTCAAAAATAACTGTATTCCATAGATTAAAAATGCATTTCCTTGAGGCCGTTTACCCTTGATATAGACAAGCCACCCGGAAATAGCGATCAACAAGTAAAGGACAGTCCATACAGGAGCAAAGACCCAATCTGGAGGATTTCCTTGGGGTTTTTGAAGGGTTTGATACCAATCTCCAACTGAACTAGCTGTAAAAATTTGACCCCCCTTTGCAACCGAGAAGACAAGCGCAAGAAAGAAGACAAAAGATAGGATTTTTTTCATAGTGTACCCCTTCGAGTTCAATAGA
>CAZQNB010000072.1:0-5397 GCA_964594545.1 uncultured bacterium
TCACGAAAGGTTTTTGCTTGGTCGAGCGCGTTTTGGCCCACCGTTCCGTCGAGCACGAGGAGTGTTTCATGAGGGGAATTAGGGATTTGTTTTTGGCAGATGCGACTAATTTTCGCAAGCTCCTGCATGAGATCCGTTTTGTTTTGGAGCCGTCCTGCTGTGTCGATGAGGACAATGTCTGCGCCTCTCGCTTTTGCCGCAGCTAGGGCGTCAAAGGCAACAGCTGCCGGATCGCTTGCTGATTGCGATTTGATCAGATCAATCCCAATTCGTTTAGCCCATGTTTCGAGCTGCTCTGCTGCGGCTGCCCGAAATGTGTCTCCTGCAGCAATGAGCACTTTTTTCCCCATTTTCTTGTAGTATGAGGCAAGTTTTGCAACGCTTGTTGTTTTTCCGCTTCCATTTACGCCAATCATCAAAATCACATGGGGGCAGTGGAGGGGAATTGGAGGTGTGGGAGAAAAATATTTCTTCAGCTCCTCTTTTAAAAAAGGGACGATGGTTTCTTGATCTGGTTTTTTTCTTAGGTGATTGCGCAGTTTGTCGACTAAATTTGCCGCAATTGAGGGGCCAAGGTCTGCTTCGTAAAGGAGCTGCTCGAGATGGGCGTAGGAAGCTTCGTCCACGTCTTTAGAGAAGAGCGCTCGGATCTTATCCCCAAGCTGGGATTTCATTTTAGCAAACGGCGAAAAGATTTTTTTTATAAAATTTAACATAAGTATTTACCGAAAAGAGATTCTATCACATAAGAGGATTTATGAGGGAATTTTAGCTATGAATTTACATGAGTACCAGTCTAAAGAAGTTTTAAAAAAATTTGGGATTCCAATCCCTGAATTTGGCGTGGCAAGCAATATGCACGAGGTAAAAGAGTGCATAGAAAGGCTCCACCTTACGCAGGCAGTTATCAAAATCCAGGTGCACGCAGGCGGAAGAGGGAAGGCGGGTGGCGTAAAATTCGCTAAGTCCAAAGAGGAAATTTTGGAACAAGCAAAAAAGCTCATCGGCATGAAAATGGTAGGTCCGCAAACCGGCCCTGAAGGGATCATCGCGCATAAAGTTCTCATCTCTAAACCCGTCGATATTGCGAAGGAATTTTATCTCGGCGCAGTCATCGATCGAGACAGGTCTTGCCCTATCTTGATTGCCTCTCCCGAGGGAGGGATGGAAATTGAGGAAATTGCCCATAAGACGCCCGAAAAAATCTTACAAATTCCTTTTAGTTTTGATGGGAAGCTCAAAGGCTATCAAATTTTGCGGCTTTGCAAATTCATGGGATGGAGCGGGGATCTTGCTAAAAAAGGAGCTTTGATTGCCCAGGGGCTTGCCAAAGCGTTTATCGAGAGGGATGGCGCTATGCTGGAGATCAACCCTCTTGTTCAAACGCCGCAGGGAGAATTGGTGGCGATTGACGCAAAGTTTAGTATCGATGACAACGCCCTTTTCCGCCACCCGGAGATGCTTTCTTATTACGATCCTTCTCAGGTATCTGCTCAGGAAGCGAAAGCCAAAGAATTTGATCTTGCGTACATCGCGATGCATGGGACAATTGGCTGCATGGTCAATGGAGCGGGCCTTGCGATGGCGACGATGGATATCATCGGCCTTCATGGAGAGTCGCCTGCGAACTTTTTAGATGTCGGAGGCAGCGCCTCGAAGGAAAAAGTGGCTGAAGGATTTAAGATCATTTTATCCGATCCCAATGTGAAAGCGATTTTGGTGAATATTTTTGGCGGGATTATGAATTGCAAAACGTTGGCTGATGGGGTGATTTTCGCCGCGAAAGAGCAGCACATCAAAGTTCCGATTGTGGTTCGGATGGAAGGGACCAATGTCGATGCCGGAAAGGCGATGTTCAAAGAGAGCCATTTGAAAATAATCGTAGCAGATGACTTAGAAACGGCGGCAAAGCTCGTTGTTAAAGCCTCAAGAGGAGTTTGATATGGGCATATTAATCAATAAAAACACAAAAGTGATTGTTCAGGGGATCACAGGTCAAGCGGGGAAATTCCATGCCGAGCAATGTTTAGACTATGGAACCCAAGTTGTGGGCGGCGTAACGCCCGGGAAAGGGGGGCAAAAGATTTTAAATCTTCCTGTGTACGACACCGTTTGGGAAGCGAAAAAAGATCTAGACATCGATGCAACCGTTATTTTTGTTCCGGCGCCCTTTTGCGCAGATGCCATTTTGGAAGCGGAAGACGCGGGCATTCCTCTCATTGTTTGCATTACCGAGGGGATTCCGGTTCGGGACATGCTTGAAGTAAAAAGGGTGATCAGTGGGTCAAAAAAATCTCGACTCATTGGCCCCAATTGCCCGGGATTGATCACTCCGGGGGAGTGCAAAATTGGGATTATGCCCGGATATATTCACAAAAAAGGAAAAATTGGAATTGTGTCGAGATCAGGTACGTTAACCTATGAGGCTGTGTGGCAAACAACGAGTCTGGGACTTGGTCAATCGACTTGTGTTGGCATAGGGGGCGATCCTTTAAATGGAACTAATTTTATAGATGTGTTAAAACTTTTTGAATCAGATCCCCAAACGGAGGCCATTTTGCTCATTGGCGAGATCGGGGGAGATGCAGAAGAGAAGGCGGCCGAATGGGCAGCAAAGCATCTGACAAAGCCGATTGCTGTGTTTATCGCGGGGGCAACGGCTCCTCCGGGGAAGAGAATGGGTCATGCAGGTGCGATTATTTCAGGCGGCATGGGAACCGCTGAGCAAAAGTATGCGGCATTTGAAAAGATTCATGCTGTGGCAACAAAAAATCCGGCAGAAATGGGGAAAGCGGTGATGGCCGCATTGAAAAAACGATGATTGAAATACCTGGGAAAATACCTATTGCTATTCACCCTTTTTTTTGGGTTTTAGCTGCGTTTATCGGCTATGTGAATTCGCCAAATTCCTTTATGGGGATGGCAATTTGGGTGGCGATTGTTTTTATTTCGGTTCTTGTCCATGAGTATGGGCATGCTTTGACCTCAGTTCTTTTTAAACAGAAGGCGAAAATTCAACTCGTGGCACTCGGTGGCGTGACTTCCTATGACGGGCCGAAACTCAAATTTTGGCAGCAGTTCATTGTCGTTTTTAATGGTCCTTTGTTTGGCTTTTTTTTGTTTTTAGGAGCTACCTATCTTTTGACGTTTAATTGGACAAATCACGAAGTGATTTATGGGGCGCTCAAGATGACCCAGGTGGCAAACTTATTTTGGACAATTGTGAATCTTCTTCCGGTACAGCCACTCGATGGCGGGCAGCTTTTGCGCATTGTTTTGGAGGCAAGTTTCGGGGTGAAGGGATTTAAAGCGTCTTTAGTGATCGGCGCGATTATTTCTGTTGCCTTTTCTTTTTATTTTTTTGTCGTCCAATTTTATTTAGCAGGCGCTTTATTTTTCCTCTTTGCGTTTCAAAGTTTTGATCTATGGAGAAAAAGTAAGATCACCACGTCCGATGATCGGGAAGAGGAACATCGGAAAATGCTGATGATGGGAGAGCTTGCGCTTCGGGACGGGAAAAAGGATGAGGCGAAGAGTTTATTTTTAAAAGTGCGTGAAAAGGCAAAGGGGGGCGTCCTGGCCGCAAGCGCTGCGCAATATCTTGCGATTTTAATGATGCAGGAGGGTAAGCATGAAGATGCGTACAATCTTTTATTTCCGATCCATGAACATTTGGCGGATGAAACGAAGTGTTTATTGCATCAATTGTCTGCGGAATATAAAAATGACCTACTTGTCGCCAAACTTTCAAATGAGTGTTACCAAATAGCGCCAAGTCAAGAATTAGCGCTTCGCAATGCGCGTTCTTTTGCAAGGCTCAAAGAAGCGAAAATGGCGGGAGGCTGGATTCAAGCTGCTTGGCAATATGGAGGGCTTGATCTTGCAAAAATTTTGAATGAAGAGACTTTTGCGCAAGTGATCGGCAAACCTGAATTTGAAGAATTTATCAATAAACTGAAATAGGACTGCAATGCGTAAAATAGGGGTTTTTATCTGCGCACTGTTAAGCAGCTGCATGACGGATAGCTCTTTTCATTTAAGAGAGGGTGCAGACGTTGTTCAAACGATGTCAGTGACAAAGCAAAAGCAAAGAATCTCGCTTCTTCAGAAGAAACTAGAATATGCGGAAAGGGGTTTGAAAGAGGCGCAAAATGAAGTGGACTCTCTCAATACGGAGTTGCACGAGTCTCAGCTTTCTTTGATTGCTAAACAAATTGAAAACTATGAACAGCAGCTTCGAAAAAGTTTGGAAAATCCATCAAGAAAGTTGGCGGGACGGATACAAGAAGAGAGATCGACTCCTTTTTTAAGAGAAAGGGAGCTTTTGCAGCAAATGATGGAAAACGGCCCTTCTCCACAGGCGTTTGAGGCGCAGGTTGTCTTGGATCGGATTTTGCGCATGATTACAGAGCTTAAAGACGTTGAGGAAGTTCAGTGAAGGAACATCACAGCTTAGCCTTTGCGTTAATAGCAGCCCTTCTGACAGCCGTAAGCGCTGTCATCATCAGATGGATTCCTGAGCCGATTACGACAATGTTATTTTTTCGGTTTTTGATTTGTTCATTGTCTGTACTCCCATTTCTTTGGCAAAGGAAAGTTTCTTTAACGCCGCTGAGCATTCGTAAGCACACTCCTCGGGCTTTGCTTGGGCTTCTTTCGATGGGGTGTTATTTTTATTCTGTAGATCACTTGTCATTGATGAATGCAGTGACCCTTGCAAATACAGCCCCTCTATTTTTGCCGGTTGTCATCTTTTTCTGGCTAAAAAAAATTGTGCCGCGCGCTCGGTTTCTGGCGCTCTTGATGGGGTTTTTGGGGATTGTTGTTATTTTAAGACCCTCTCCTGATATGCAGCTTAGCGCAGCATTGATTGGTCTTCTTGGAGGGCTTTGCATTGCGCTTGTGCAGATCGGGATTCGGCAGCTGCAAAAGACCGAGTCTACAGAAACGATCTTGACCCATTATTTTCTCATCTCACTTGTGGCCTCCTTTTTCCCCATGATTTATTTTTGGAAGACAATTGACAGCTTGGAAACTTGGTTTTTTCTTATCTTGCTTGGGATTGTTTCTCTTGGCTTTCAATATTGCTTTACCAAATCATTAGTCGCCGCAGGATCCACTAAGGTCAGCGCGATCAATTATTTAGGGGTTCCTTTTGGAGGTCTTTTAGGTTGGTGGCTATTTAACGAAAAGCCCTCCTTTTGGGTTTTAGTGGGGACAGCTTTCATCATCTTGGGCGGCATCATCGCGATTTTGAGCCAGAAAGAAGCAAGATCTCGCCGATAAAATCATGGATACAAAGAGGGATTGAGTGGCAACCCGCTTTGGCAATTTTCCTTACAGTCCTGACTACGCAACAGGATGAAGCCTCTCAAGGGAAAAGGGGTGTAATACCAA
>CAZQNB010000073.1:0-1400 GCA_964594545.1 uncultured bacterium
TATACCGCTCGTGATTGAACAATCGGTATATAAGTCTTGGATAGACCAAACAATCAAATATTTATATACCGATCAACAGACCTATTTTTAAAAAGGTTCCGAAAAAGACCCGAACATTACTTGTAAATAAATATGCAGTTTTGTTAAATTATCTACCCACCATAAAGGTATCTCCTTTTTTAGGAAGAAAAGCTCTGTACTGGACAAAAAAACCCACTTTTAGAGGTAGTTATGTTACAACTGATACAAAAATTTTCACATTCGATCATAAATAGGGCATATCAACACCAGGCAACAAATTTCGAAGCTCGAAGCCGGTGCTCAAAAAAAATCGCCGCCCTTGCTGTTGGAATATTTACCAGTCCCTCTATCAGACTCAAGGTGGCTCACGCTGACACGCATAGCTCTAACGCAATGATTCAACATGCATTAGACGAAATTTTAACTCACGCGATCTGGGAGAAGGGGGGGCACTATATACTCGGCCTTGGCTCATTTTCTTGCGGATTGCTTGCAGGAATTTTCACTTTTCAAACACTGGGCGAAGAGGAAGGTTACCACATTTCTCAATCAGTTTCTAAACCCACAATCTCACAAGATATAAATCCCAACACAGGAAAGTTCGAAGATTGCCTTATTTTACCCAATGGCAAAAAAATTTACGGGCAAGACATCCTCCGCTTTTGTCAGGAACTCCAATGTATCCAGATAAAAGAAAGTCTATCTAGACAGAAAAAATCATGATCCAATCAATAAGACAATTCATATCTAACCAAAGCAACCAAATTTTTGGCAATCGACGCATCCCTTTACATTTTGCCTACGGCGTATTTGGAGGTCTCTCCGTTCTATTTGCTAACTGCCAAGCAGCGTTTGCGGCAACTAAAGATATTCAGTCTTTCAGTTATAAAGCTAGAGCAACGGGCCCAAAACGACCTCAAGGACAGGGAGACATCATAGTTCAGCTAGACGGGAACGCCTCTCTCTATTTAAAGACAGGCAAGATAGCCTTCTCCTACAATGTCAATATAGGATTATTTCTCGGAAATGATCAATTGGATTGGAAACATAATGAACGGATCAAAATCTCGTTTAAACTGTTTTGTAAAGACGGGCAGCTCCTTGAATGTTTTGATATTTCAGAGACTCAAGGGCACAAGGAACTTACTTGCTCGATGGATCCGAAAATCTTATCGCGCGTTGCAAAAATCGAAGCTCTTATCAACTACTAATTTTTAGGAATAATACTATGTGTGTGATTACAACTACAACCGGATTTGCCTTAGGATCTAAAGCTTATGTGGCCATGTATGCGACAACAGCCGCCGCAGCAGCCACCACCACAGCAGCAGCCACCACCACAGCAGCAGCCACCACCACAGCAGCAGCCACCACCACAG
>CAZQNB010000073.1:1500-5382 GCA_964594545.1 uncultured bacterium
GAATACACTAACCCCAGAAAAACCACCTTCGGGAAACACCGATCCAAAACCCCAACCTCCTAAAGGAAAAAAGCCGGAAGATGAAGATAAAAATAACAACAAATGTCTAGATCCTACACCCCAAGAAAACCCTACAAGCAACGCTGATAATAACGCCACAGAGATCGACAAGAAAATTAAACTTGCCAAAACTGAATTATCCATAAAAAAAACAGAACAGGCTATAAAAGGATCGGAAGAAAACACAAAACGGATCGTGGCTGCTTTGGGCGCTGCATCTCCACTTATCGCTCATGGATTAAAGAAAGACGAAAAAAATCATGACTATAATTTAGAGCAAAAAAAACTAGATCAAGCATCTCGTCGGGCCGGAGATGTAGATTTCCTGGATCTCCTCAAAAACCACCAATGCGGCTTTATTGGAGACCCCGAAGAATATAAAAACTATTGCAACGAAGTATTTAATCGTCATCCGCAAGCAAAAATTATCCACGGTCACGTCGCTGAAAAATGCTATGAAGAGGCTATTTTAAAAAGACGATAAGAATAGACCTCTTTCGAACAAAAAATAAAGACCTTGATTCTCTTTTCAAAATGCCCCATATTGAAACGTGATATCCGGAGGATTTTTTATGCCCTTTACTGTCACTATGCCAAAACTCTCCCCCACAATGGAGGAAGGAACCATCACAAAATGGCATAAAAAAGAGGGGGATAAAGTTGAGGCCGGCGAAGTTTTACTTGAAGTGGCAACTGACAAAGCAACCGTCGAATATAACGCTTTAGACGAAGGCTTTTTACGCAAAATTCTCATCGCTTCAGGCGCAATGGCCACTGTCAATCAACCCATTGCGATTTTCACAGAGAAAGCAAACGAAAGCATTGCAGGATATGAGCCTAAAGGAACGCCCCCTAAAGAGGCCCCACAAGAAAAGCAGCAGCCAAAGGAAGAAAAAACCCCAATGAAACAAACTTCTACCCCTTCTATGCCACAGGTTGCCTTTCAGCCCGAAGCCCCTTTAGAAAATTACGCATTTGAATTCCCGACAAGCGCGATCACAAAACGGATCCCGGCCTCGCCGCTTGCGAAGAAACTCGCCAAAGACAAGGGTCTTGATCTCACAACGGTTAAAGGGACAGGACCCGGCGGAAGAGTCACGAGCAAAGATTTAGATCTTGCCCAAAGCGATCAAGTCGTCACTTTTGGAAGAAGGGAAATGCCGATGATGGCTCCCGGCTCTTTTGAAGAAGTTCCCTTGTCTCCCATGAGAAAGGTCATCGCAACAAGGCTCCAGCAAGCAAAAATGTCCATTCCGCACATCTACGTACACCAAGAGATCGATGCAGAGCCTCTTTTCTATGCTCGAGAGCAGCTCAAAACGGGCAATCTCAAAGTGTCTGTGAACGACTTTATCATCAGAGCTGCAGCCCTTGCTTTAAGAGAGCACCCCCATTGCAATAGCGGATTTAATGCAGCCACCCAGTCAATCATCCTCTTTAAAACAATCGATATTTCTGTAGCCGTTAGCGTTGAAGGGGGGCTCATTACACCCATCATCCGCCACGCTGACTATAAAAATATCGGAGAAATCTCCCTTGAAATCAAAGAACTCGCCGCAAGAGCGCGGGCAGGAAAACTCCAAGAAAAAGAGTATAAGGGGGGATCTTTTACGATCTCAAATATGGGGATGTATGGGATCACCGATTTCTGCGCGATCATCAACCCTCCACAGGCTGCGATCTTGGCAGTTGGCGGTATCGAAGAGTGTGCGCGCGTTAAAAACGGACAAGTCATTGCGGGTAAAAAAATGCACCTCGTCGTCTCCGCCGATCACAGAGTGATCGACGGCGCCGAAGCCGCAAAATGGCTCAAATCTCTCCAAAAATATTTGGAAAATCCAACCCTACTCACTATCTAATTTTAGGGCGATTGTCTTTGATCTTCGGTGGCTTAACCTCTGTCGAAACATCTAGCTTTTCATCTATCAATAAGGACGCCGGGAGGGAGAAAGAAGCCTTATGAATTTCCGGCGTATAATACACCATCTTGCCGGCAATATTAGCCCTTTTTCTTCGTAAAGTTTCCAAAGAAATGCGATACTTCACATCACTTGCCCAGCCCATTGCCATAAAACCTCCGGCATAGGTAGGCACGGCTGCCATATAAAATGTCGCGTGCTTAAAATGGACGCCCCGATTTTTTAACGACCTCTCATATTCCTTCTTCTGCAAAAAGGGAACGCCGTTTTGGTTCACAAGAATCCCACCTGCTTTCAGACGCTTTTTACAATCCCCATAAAACGATTCTGTAAACAAAGCTGCGCTTGCCCCAATGGGATCGCAAGAGTCACACAAGATCGCATCAAACATCTCAGAGGATTCTTTCACATACACAGCAGCATCTTGGATCACCACTTCGACTCGAGGATCCTCAAACGCATTCTTTGGCAACGAAGGCATGTATTCTTTCACTAAATCCATGACGCGCGCGTCGATTTCAACCAAAACCACCCTTTCCACATCATTGTGACGAAGCGCCTCGCGCAATGCCCCACCATCTCCTCCCCCGACGATCAAAACAGATGAGGGTTTTTCCAAAGCCATCAAAGCCGGATGAACTAACATTTCGTGATAGATCGCCTCATCTTTTTCTGTTGTTTGTATCGTTCCGTCGATTACTAAAACACGGCCGAAAATAGGATTATCAAAAATAGCTAAATCCCAAAAATCGCTTTTTTCCTGAAAGACCATTTGCGTCACTTCAAAATTTTGTCCCCATGAAGAATACAACGTCTCTTGATACCGCTCTGCTGCACACAAACTAGAAATCGCAAAAACAATCGACAGCGCTTTCATCACATCTCCCATTTAAAATCGGGCAAGGATCTTACCTAAATCAAAAAATTATTATCAAGAAGGAAGCCTCTGTATACCGAAACAACTTGAAGAATCGGTTTTTGGCGGCGTCGGCTTTGCCTCAAAATTCTGATTCTTCAAGCTGTTTCGGTATATTTGACTTTTATATTGTTTTAAAGCATTATATTTACATAATTTTATTAAAAATGGCGGTTTTATGCTTCGTTTAGGAAAAATAAACTCCTTATCTCTTTTCGAAGAAACAGAATACGGTGTTTATTTAAGAGATTCCGAGGGCGATCACGAGGTGCTACTCCCAAACAAATATGTGCCGAAAAATTTAGATCTTGGGGCTTCTATTGATGTGTTCCTTTACACAGATTCTGAAGATCGTATTGTAGCAACTACGCTCCGTCCTAAAATATTCTTACACGAAGTTGCCGTCCTTGAAGTGAAAGATGTCGTTACATTTGGTTCTTTTTTGGATTGGGGTCTTGAAAAAGATCTTTTCCTTCCTCTTGGAGAGCAAGAAGGAAGGGTTCAAAAAGGGGATAAAGTCACCGTTTGCCTCCGTCTTGATGAAAAAACAAATCGCCTTTTTGCTTCGGCAAAAATCAAGAAATTTACCAACAAAGAAATCACAGTTAAAGAAGGTGATGAAGTGGATCTGATCATCGGAAAAAAATCAGATCTCGGGTATCAAGTAATCATTAATAATACCTACATCGGACTTATCTTTTTTGATAAAATTTTTCGACCTCTTTGCAAAGGCGATAAGGTTAAGGGATTCATTGAGAAGGTTCGTGAAGATGGTAAAATTGATGTTTCTTTGCAAAAAAAAGGATACATTCAGGTCGTTGATTCTCAGGGTTTATTATTAAAAAAACTGCAAGAAAACAATGGCGTTTTGTATCTCACGGACAACAGCGATCCCAAGTCAATTACGAAAGAATTATCCATGAGCAAAGCGGTATTTAAAAAATGCGTGGGAGCTCTTTATAAGCAACGGAAAATCAAGATCGAAGC
>CAZQNB010000074.1:0-5377 GCA_964594545.1 uncultured bacterium
CAGCTTTCACGCAGCTTAAATAGGAAGTTATTTATTGCGTTTGGTATTAGGATGGACAGGATAAAAAAAGGGCTAAAACCATGAATAACTTTTCTTATCCTGTCCATCCTAATATCCTGCCATTTTCTTTTTTTTATCTGAGAAACTTTGAACTCGACGGAGTATACAGGAAAAGGAATTGATAAAGAATGGATCTTCAGCTATGTATAGTTGGATATGAGATGTACCGGTTACTGCACTGCAATTGGTTATGATATTCCTCGCCTTTTTCAATTCTTACAAGTCACGGGAACTTCCCAGCTCCATCGCGACGTAATCCATAGTCAGCCGAAAGATGATAAGGGGGGAAAGCGCGATATTTTTTATTTCCCGTATGGCGTTGTTGTTTTTTGGGGATTTTCTGATACCGAAGAAAATGAGCTTTTAGGACTGCTCAAAAAATTTGAAAAAGAATCCCTTTTCAAAATGGAACTCGACGAATTTGTCTATACCTATGGAAATAAAATGAGGATCGAAGAAGATGAGGTTGTCCTTCATAAGAAGGATGCTCTTTTAAAACTTGCGATTTCTTATGCGATCGGACAGTCGGTAAAACTCACCGTGTTTGAAGAGACAATCACGAAAACTGTGGAAACAAGTAAGCAGCTTCCGAAAGAACTTGCGCTCAAGGGAAAGATTTCTCTTTCAAGAAAGCAAACCTCACAAAAAATGGGCGAGCTTTTCTTAGAGCGCAATTACGTGAACTTGCATACAGAAATTCTCGACACCCCCGAATTTTTCTGGGAACACGCCGAACTTGAGCCTTTTTATCGTAGAGTCATTCACTATCTCGATGTAGGTAAACGAGTTGAACTCCTCAATCGACGTCTTAACTTAATGCACGAGCTCTTTGAAATCCTCGGAAATGAATTAAATCATCAAAAAACCTCTAGATTAGAGATGACAATCATCATTCTGATCGTTATTGAAGTTGTTATTGCCCTTCTTAGAGACTTATTCCATTTAATATAAATTATCTTGAATTGTTAATTATTATATGATAATTATCAGTATAGGGTTTGAATGGGTGATTATGAAAGATTTCTGTGGGTTATTTGTAAGCGAGCTTAAAGAGCTATACAGCGCAGAGCGTCAAACGGTTAAGATGATGCCTGAGGTGATTAAATCGGCAAAGTCTTTGAAATTAAAAGAGATATTGACCCAGGATTGGGAAGAGGCGAAAGTTCGCTTGGAGAGAATTGAGAGGATTGCAGCCGAGATGAAAGAAAAGTTATCCGGAGAGGACTGCGAGCCTATGCAAGGATTTTGGAAGGAATGGGCGCATGTAATGAAGTCTCATTATCAAGATGATGTGCAGGATTCTGCGATTATTGGGTTTATACAAAAGATAAAGCATTACGAGATTGCTGTTTACGGAACTTTGAAAACATTTGCGAAACATTTACAGCAGCCCAAAGTAGAGGTTTGGCTTCGCGAGTCGATTAGGCAAGTTGTTTTTGTGGATAAGAAGCTCACAGAGATTGCCGAGGGGACGATGTTTGGCGGTGGGGTCAATCTAAAAGCATGCAAAAAACGGTGCGCATAATATGTCAAAAGGGACTGTGAAATGGTTTAATGCGGATAAGGGATTTGGGTTTATTTCACCCGATGATGGGACGAGAGATGTTTATATGCAAAGCGCAAACATAGACACTTCCGATCATATGATCCAAGATGGGCAGAGGGTGGAATTTGAAATGTCTTTAGGGCGAAAAGGTCCTGAAGCCGTTAATATCCGTCCAGTTTAGGAAGAGAGTGTCTCCGTTGCGAGCACCTGCTTTTCCCCTTCGCTTTTTGCGACGAGAACGGCGCAGCAACTATCGCTAAATACATTCACCGTTGTTCGGCACATATCTAAAACGCGATCGACCGCAATAAATAGGCCGATGCCTTCCGCAGGGAGGCCGACAGCTTTGAGGATGATGAGGACGGCGACAAGACTTGCTGACGGAATCCCCGCGACACCCATCGACGCAATGAGAGCGATCATCACGACGAGAAATTGCATCCCGAAGGATAAGTCAATCCCGTAGGCTTGCGCGACAAACATCGCAGCTACGCATTCATAGAGCGCCGATCCCGACATATTGAAAGAGGTGCCAAGCGGAATGACCAAGCTGCAAATCCGATTGGATACGCCCGCTTTTTTTTCCACGCAATCCATGGTGATTGGAAGGGTGGCTGAGGTGGAGCTTGTAGAAAAAGCGGTAATGAGAGCCGGGCTCATCGCTTTAAAAAGGCGTGTGGGTTTGACTTTAGCCACAAATTTGAGAAGAAGGGGAAGTCCGACAAACATGAACGTTGCAAGGGCTAAAACCACGGTTAAGAAAAAGAGGGCGACAGATCTGAGCGATTCCAATCCGGTTGTCATAAAGACTTTTGCAACGAGGCAAAAAACGCCATAGGGCAAGAACTTCATGATCAGATGGGTAAATTCGATCATGGCTTGAAAGAGGCCCTGGAAAAAGTTTTTCAATGTGTTTTTCGTCTGCTCTTCGATTTTTGAGATGCAAAACCCAAAAATAAGGCTGAAAAAAATAAGCCCTAACATATTCCCTTTGGAAAGGGCGTTGATGATGTTCGAGGGGATGATCGAAATGAGCACTTGCGAAATTGATGCGCCTTCTGTGCTTACGCTTGATTTCATTTGAGAAAGGGAGGCCATGTGTTCAGGTGAGGAAGTGGGGCCAACATGAAGACCCGGAGCGATGAGATTCACAAAGAAAAGGCCAATGAGAATGGCAAATAGGCTCGTTCCAATATAAAAGGTAAACATTTTAGCCCCGAGCCTTTTAAACCCTTCTTCGCCGCCAATGCGAGACACTCCTACAATAATGGATGAGGCGACAAGGGGGACTACCACTAAGGTCAAAGCGTTGATAAAAAGGACGCCGACGATGTCGACGATGGAATAATAGGTCACTCCAAAGATTTGTCTTTGATCGCCAACTAGGGTGCCAAAAATGATGGCGAGCGCAATTGCAATAAATACCGACCAGGGACCTTTCCGTTTTTTTCTCAAAACAACACTCCTAAAAAATATGATTTTAACTATTTTGAAGAATCTAGGAAAGTGAATTTCTCGCCTATAGAAATATTGTTTTGGTTAAACCAATTTTGAGGCACTTCAATTGCGTATTGCATAGGAGTGATACTTTTATAGAGGCGAAGGGGGGATGTGGGCGTTGGGGGAGGGTCCATGTCTTCGATTTGCCGAAGTACTTTATGTTCATCAAAAAACCCAATGGAGAGGGGGATTTTTGTGTTTTTCATCCAAAAACAAAGGGTTTGTGGTTTTTCATAGACAAAGAGCATTCCGCTTCCGTCTGCAATAGAAGATCTCCCCATGAGACCCTGATCTCTGCTTTGGGGAGTATCGGCGATTTCAACGTTTAGCTGAACCATCCCAATCCGAAGGATGGCGCTTAAAAGTGATGCAAAAAACATATATCTGTCGTATTTTTCAAAAGAATTTATATCATGGTTTTGTATATAATCCAAGACATGAAATATTTTTTATGGGCAGCGCTTGTCTGCTCTCAGTTCTTATTCGCCGATAAGGTGGTTGTTCCTAAACGACAGACGGACGTAATCAATCCCTGGTATACAGGTCCCCTTTTATGCCCAAGTAGTGCTGTGGTGCCGGTAGGTCACGCCAACTTCGAGCCCTACGTTTATGTCGCCGCAGGAACCGGGTATTATGATAAGCATGGCAAAGTGGTTAAAAACACACATACTTCTTGGTCTAATTCCTTTCAGCCTGTCATCCAAATTGGGCTTACTTCGTGGATGGATATTCAGTTTTTGCCCATCCTTGTGTATAACTATCACAACCACCAAGCCCAGTGGCTTTTCTATGACTTTCCGATCACCGTCGATTTTCAATTGACCTCACCAAAAGGGATGGACGATTGGACTCCTTTCATAAAGTTTTTCATCACAGAAACCTTTCCGACAGGGAAATACCGGAATTTAAACCCTAAGAAACTTGGAGTAGATCTTAGCGGCACGGGATCTTTTCGCACAGAAACAGGTTTTGTAATCGGTAAGATGTTCCACTTTAAAAAGCACCATTTTCTCATCGCTCGGTTACTGCTGCAATATGAAATTTGTTCAGCAGCCCATCTAAAGGGTTTTAGTTCGTTTGGAGGGTACTCCAATACCAATGCGCGTCTGTTTCCCGGGCAAGGCTTGGCAGCCGATTTAGGGCTTGAGTACACCCTCTCCCAAAATTGGGTTCTTGCCTGCGATTTTGTGGGCGCCTGGTCTGCTAGCAATCATTATTCAGGGGATCCGGGTACATTGCCTAATGGATCAAAGGCGGTCCTCCAAACCGGATCAGCCAACCAATATTCCCTAGCCCCTGCAATCGAGTACAACTGGAGTGAGAATTTGGGTGTTATAGGCGGATGCTGGTTTACTGTGGCAGGAAATAACGCGCCCCGTTTCTGGGCAGGAACTTTTGCTTTGAATTACTATTATTAAATAATTTAGTATAATCTATTATTATATGCCTATTCATGTTAATATAGTTGTCGAAAACAAATATATTATTTGAGGGATATATGAAAAAAACAATTCGTTTTGCTTTAGCTTCGATGCTTTGCATTTCCGGGGCTTTTGCTCTTAACGAGGGTCCAACTCCAATCATTACAGAGTCGAGAGAGTCTGAAAATATCCGGTTGGGAAAAGAGGTTATTTCTCAAATAAGAAAAGAGTATAAAGAAGGTCGTTTTGATTCGTTTTTAAAAGAGATGGATGATTCTTTTGAAAAAGTGTTTGAAAGTGATGGGCTGTCAGGTTTGGCTGAGCTTCGGCAAGGCGCATCGATTGATCTTCAGTGGATGGATGCGGTAAAAAAACTACAAAACGAAAGAAACAGCGAGATGATTTTGTTGGTTCAAGAGGAGCAATCTGTATTTGCAGAAAAAGTGCGATCGATTGCAAGCATAGATCCCCAAGAGAGTCTTTTCCTCCGTTTCCATCAGATGCTTCCGGGGACAGGAAAGAACATGGATGAGAATGTTTTGATCGCGCTTGATCTTGAATATGAATACAAAATGATCCATCTCGATGCGACGGACGCAAAAGAAAATCTATACGCTTTGAAAATGGAGCAGGCGGACAAAATGCTTCTCGCGTCTCAATCTTTTGAAGATGAAGCTTTGAAAGCGCAAGTGGAGACATTGGCTCAAAATGTCGATGCCTACTTAGCGAAAAACTACGATGCAAGAGATCTTCAGGCGATGGTGCATGGCACTATTCAGCCTTCAAGCAAAGTGGAAGAGAGAGTGATTTCTGTGTTGAAAGATCACGCTGACAAAATGAGCAATATTAA
>CAZQNB010000075.1:0-5325 GCA_964594545.1 uncultured bacterium
GTGAACAATTTTTGGATCTAGCGCGCTGAATTGTTTGGTATCAGCTATAATAGAAAACAGATTTCTTGAATACAGCTCTTGAAGACATGTAAATGCTGCAGACATCCCTGTTTGCGGCGCCTCTCCTTTTATTCCATGAACTAAAGGAGCTCCCGAAAAAGGTCTTGGAATCGATTCTCTCAAAATCCGAAACTCATTTGCGTTCCAATCTATTTTATTTGGAGGTACAGGAATAGGTCGCGTAATCAAAACAGCAACTCTGATCACCCTATCGCAAGTAGACAAAACGCCGGGAAAAAACCATTTAGCGCCTCCGTGTTCACGGCAGGTACTGTCGCGAACAAGAAGATTCTCAGGGTCTTCCGAGCTCATATTCCATTCTTTAGGATCAATCCATACTGCCTTAAACGCTATCACAGTATCCGGGCAAGAGCCGATTAGAGTCGATGACTTCTCGAGTTTGATCCCCACTACTGCAGGAACATTCTCTTTATTAAAGGCCCGCTTATGTTCGGAAGGCAAGCGTCCCTCTGCATATAAGGACAAACCGGCAGAGGCCATTTTTCCTCGACGAACTTGTAAAGACATCAAAATTCCTTGTAAAATATTTATATGAAAATCAACTTCAAAATACAAAAAGTACAAATCGAAAATAAGGAACACAACGGTAAGGTGATCGCCCAGGAAAGAATGATGTTCTTGAACATCGATACATTCAGCGCTTTAAGACCACTTACAAGCCCAACTCCAAACACAGCGCCAACAAGAGCGTGCGTAGTGGATATGGGAAGCCCAAATTTTGAGGCGAGGAGAACGGTGAATGCGGCCCCAAATTCAGCAGCAAAACCTCTCGTCGGAGTAAGCTCTGTGATTTTTTTGCCAATCGTTTCAATCACTCGCCAGCCCCATGTGGCAAGTCCTGCGACTATTCCAATGCCCCCAAACGCCAGAAGCCAGGAAGGGACATTTGATTTTTGTCCGACAATTTCCGTCTTTAACGTCGTTAAAATAGCGGCCACAGGGCCTATGGCGTTCGACACGTCGTTTGCTCCATGCGCAAAGGCAACTAAGCACGCACTTAAAATCTGCAAATAAACAAACGTCTTTTCCACAAAACTCGAAGACACCCCTAAAGGGCCTTGCACCAATACGGGGATGCGGCGCAAAACAAAATGACTCACCACAGCCGCAGAGGCTGCGACACATAACGATAGAGACAACGCCCCGCTAAACGAAAGGTTAATCTGTAGCTGAGGGAGTCCTTGTGAGAACAACGCCCAAGAGACAATAGAAAAGCTCAAGAAAACAAAACAAGGGATCATTTTTTGCATGATCTGCATCGGACTTGAAGATTGGACAATATATTTTTCAATCAGCGAAAAAACAAAAAAAGCAATGATCCCGCTTAAAATAGGAGACAAGATCCAACTGAGCGTAATCATCCCCACTTGCGCCCAATGGACCGCATCGACGCCGTGAGAAAACACCCCAAAGCCAATCACAGACCCAACGATCGCATGCGTTGTCGATACAGGAAGAGCAAAATAGGAAGCGATTTGTAAAAGAATCCCGGTGGAAAGCAAACAACCAATCATCCCCAAAACAAAAATGCGGGGATCTGACTGAAAAACAACAGGGGAAATAATCCCCTTCTGGATTGTTTCGGAAACATTGGATCCGGCAAAAAAAGCGCCGGAGAATTCAAGAACGGCCGCAATAAAAACAGCTTTGCCGATCGTCAAAGCTTTGGATCCGACAGATGTTCCCATCGCGTTGGCAACATCGTTCGCTCCGATATTCCACGCCATATAGAAGCCTAACCCGAGGGCCAAAAACTCCAAAACAGCTGTCATTTCCATTAGACCTCGTTCGAAATTCAGGTTCTGTCAATTTTCGGGTTCTTTTGAACCGATTTTCCCTTCTTTTTCGGGGGATTATATCAAATTCGTATATTATCCCCCGAAAAATAAGGGAAAATCGGTCAAAATAATCCCGAAAATTGACGAACCCTGAAATTCGAAGGAGATCTCTTATTTTGAAAAAATCAATTTTTTATCTGCGTCAGTAACAGGACGAAACTCACCGCTCTCCAAAGGACCTAAAAGCAATCCCCCAATACGAACACGAGTTAAATCAGTCACTTTCAAACCGGCACGCTCTGCAATAATCCGTACTTCGTGCTTCTTTCCCTCTTTCACGCAAATCTTAAACGTCCCACGACGCACTTTTTGCACAGAGACAGGACGCACCCAATGGTCATCGACTCGAGCGCCCTGAGCGAGCTGCTCTAAATGCTCTGCAGTAATCTCCTGCATCGTTTTAACGACGTATTCCTTAATGATATTGGAAGACGGGTGGATAACTTCATGCGAAAAATGGCCGTCGTTTGTCACGAGAATGAGGCCTGTCGAATCTCTATCCAAACGGCCGATCGTGAACAGGCGCTCGTTTGACGCCGGAAATAAATCGAGAATAATGGGTTTACGCCCCACTCTCGCATTGGAACAGATGATCCCCCGAGGCTTATTGAGCATATAGCAAACTTTTTTTTGCTCGCCCTTCACTGAAGACCCATCCAACATGATCCGATCACTTTCCCAATCCACAAGAGTTTGCGGGATTTTAATGGTCACGCCATTGACTTGCACCCTACCCATAAAAATAATCTCTTCACACGCCCGTCTAGATGCGATTCCGGCTGCGGCAAGAGCTTTACTCAATCGTTTTTTTTCCATAGACCAAGGAGTATATCAGAAAAGGCCCTTATGGTACACTCTTCTTTATGAAAGCGAATTTGATCCTCATGCGCCACGGGCAGTCCGCGTGGAATAAGAAAAATCTTTTTACAGGATGGGTCGATATCCCCATCACAGAAAAAGGGATGCAAGAATCTATTGCGGCAGGAAAAAAATTCAGCCATATCCCCATTGACATCATTTTTACATCCACCCTTATAAGATCGCATATCTCACTCACCTTAAGCATGTTATATCACAGCACAAAGAAAACGCCCGCCTTCCAACACACCGATGGGGGCAAGACAGAAGAGTGGTCTAAAATTTATAGCGAAGAGACAAAAAAAGAAACGATACCCGTCTTCACGGCCTGGGAATTAAATGAAAGATATTATGGGCACCTCCAAGGGTTGAACAAAAAGGAGACTGCCGAAAAATATGGGGCAGAGCAGGTGCATCAATGGAGACGCAGCTTTGACATTGCCCCGCCAAGCGGAGAGAGCCTAGAGATGACCGCCGAAAGAACCCTCCCCTATTTTAAAGAAAAAATTATCCCCCATCTTGAGGACGGGAAAAACGTGTTTATTTGCGCGCACGGCAATTCTCTTCGATCGATTATTATGCATCTAGACAAGCTCACCAAAGAAGAAGTCATTAACCTAGAACTTGCGACAGGCGACCCAATCGTCTACGCATTCGAAAGAGGATCGTGGACAAAGACATCTTTTTAGACGCTAACGCAAAAACACTCCCCTGCAACGCCGCTCAACATGTAGAAAATGATGAGACGATGGTTCCCTCATCCTTAGAAAGAATCTACGATCTTGTGGGCGCAAGTCTTGAGGACACCTTTGTTTACACCTCCTCTAACGCTGAAGCGGTAAACCAAGTCCTTTGGTCTGTATTCTTAGAGATCTCTCGAAAAACAGGCAAATGCCACTTTATTACATCGGCCATTGAAGACGCGCCCACGATGCAAATGATGAAAAGGCTCGAAGATCTCGGGTGTTTTGTCAAAATCGCGCCCGTTAACCTCAAAGGCGAAATCGATATAGAGCAGCTCAAAGCGCTCATTAATCCAAGAACTGCGCTCATCTCCATTACGATGGCAAATGGGCTTACGGGAGTGATCCAACCGATTGAAGAAATTGAAAAAATCGCCCATGAAAAGGGGATTCTTCTTCACCTTGACGGCAGCTCAGCCATAGGGAAATACGCTTTTTCATTTGCAGAAACAAAAGCCCACTATCTTACTTTTTCAGGAAATCTCATCCATTCTCTGCCTGCCACGGGCGGCCTTTTTGCCAAAAAAGACGCGCCCCTTGTCCCCCTTATTCTTGGCGGAAGCAATCTTCGGGCAGGACCTCAAGACACACCCTCAATCCTTTCTCTTTGCGCTGCCGCAACCCAAGCGTCATTATTTCTCGACATGATGAGTTTAGAAGTGGCAAGGCTGAGAGATCTTTTTGAAAAAGAGATTTTAAAACTTATCCCGGATGCGCAAATCCTTTTTAAAAACACTCTGCGGCTTCCCAACACAACAGTGATTGCATTTCCTTTCGCGCATCAAGAAGCCCTTCTTCACATGCTAAGAAGAAAAAATGTAGAAGCGCTCATCGGAGGGAATTACTCTCAGCATCTTTTCCACCTCCTCACCGCTTCTAAAATTGATCCCCTCACAGCTTCCTGCAGCCTTAGCTTTTCATTAAGCCGCATGACGACGGAAGAGAGCTTGCGCAAAGCAGCAACACTCATTTACGAAAGCGTCGATTTCTTGCGCTCTGCCGCTCTTCCCTCAATGATTTCTACAGAGACAACAGCCTATTCATCATCCGTATCTCCATTTAGTAAAAAATTGCGCGAAAAAATCAATGCCCCCCGATATATCGGCTCATTTACACAAGCGCAAGGGATGCGCTATGTAACAGCACAAGAAAAAGGGATCGCATTCCACTTTCTTATTGATGAATCGGATGGCATTATTGCAGATGCAAAATTCCAATTCTTTGGCCCGATTGCCCTTCTTGGGATCGGAGAGATTGTGAGCGAGCTTGTGATGCGGAAAAACCATAAACAAGCCTCAAGACTTACCGCAGATCTCATTGACGCGCACGTCCGCGATAAAAAAGACTCTCCCGCATTTCCCAAAGAATCTCATGCGCTCATCAACCAGGCCATTAGCGCAATTGACACGGCAACGCAATCATGCACTGATATCCCGTGTGAATCTGCAGATTACGACATCACCCCGATCGAATGGGATTTTAACGAAAACCCGAATGGACTTCCCGGATGGGATGAATTTTCGCTCGAGAAGAAAATCTATCTTATCGAAGAAGTGATCGATAAAGAAATACGCCCGTATGTCGAACTTGACGCAGGCGGAGTCAAAGTGGTTGAACTCAAAGAGAACCACGAACTTGTGATCTCGTATCAAGGATCTTGCACAACCTGTCATTCAGCCACAGGATCCACCCTAACTGCCATTCAGCAAATCCTAAGATCTCGGATCCACCCCAAGCTATTTGTCACACCTCAACTATAGTCGTTTAAATTTGCCATTTATACCGCTCGTGATTGAAGAATCGGC
>CAZQNB010000076.1:0-5290 GCA_964594545.1 uncultured bacterium
AAAAAAAATATTGTCATAAAAAAAATTTTGGTGTAGGTTCTTCGTCCTTTAAAAGGAGAATTATTTATGTTCAACGTTATACGACCCCTTCAAAATGCTATGAGCTCAGTAAATGCACAGATAGATTTAAACCCAAGCGGGATCCCACAAACATCCACAGATGAGAAAGCGGGGGCATTAGCTCTGGGATTGTTTTCTGCTGGTGTTGCATGGATCGGAGGGAAGGCTTTGCTTAAATCAGCACAACAAATACTTCCTGTCAGTCGCCCATCCCCTGCAAGTAGCCAAGGTGACTCAGCGGTTTCTCCTGCCACAGGATCAGAGACAAACAAAGTTCCCACTCCTCATGGCACACCAAACAATCTCCCTATTGCTAAACACTCATCTACGCCAAGTCTCCACGATGACTCAGCCATTCCTCCTGCCACAGCACCAGTACCAAACAAAGTTCCCACTCCTTATGGCACACCAAAGAATCTCCCTATTGCTAAACACGCATCTACGCCAAGTCTCCACGATGACTCAGCCATTCCTCCTGCCACAGGATCAGAGACAAAGAAAGTTCCCACTCCTCATGGCACACCAAATAATCGCCCTATTGCTAAACACTCATCTACGCCAAGTCTCCACGATGACTCAGCAATTCCTCCTGCCATAGGATCAGACTTAACAGTTCTCTCTCCTAAGGGCACACCAAATAATCGCCCTCTTTCTAGACAGGAATCTACTGCAAGTCCCCACGATGACTCAGCAATTCCTCCTGCCACAGGATCAGAGCAAAACAAAGTTCCCTCTCCTCTTCAGGGCTCACCAAAGGATTCCCCTCTTCCTAACTCCTCATCCACTGAACATCTCCATGATGACTCAGATAACTCAGCGATCTTCGATGCCTCAGGTTCAGACCCAAAAGTTCCAACTCCTCCCCACGACACACTAACAAGACAAACTGAAGCTGTGAGGACACAAACCCCTAGCCCAAAATCCAAGGGTAGCAGCACAACAGTCTCGCCAACATTCTCTAGATCCACTTCGCCCCATTCTCCTCCAACGAAAAACAGTCTCCCCGTAACGCATGAAGAGGAACCTTCTGAAAAACCACTTTCTCGTTCTTCTTCTCAAGATGCTATAATCGAGCGACCCCTCCCAATAGACATGCGAGGAGTAGACCAACAGCGCCAAATTTCTGACAGAACCCCGTCCCCTCAAGCTCAGATGACACTTCCGCCTTCATCAGAAGACCCAGTTAAGCATAACCAGTTCGATCCAAAGATCGCCCCCGGCGAGCTATCACCCCGCCGAACTCCCCCACCGCCTACGGATATGGCTGCTACCCCTCCACCCTCGAGAACTTTACTTTCTCCCTCCCCAGTAAAGTCCCTGGACACAGGTTCTTCTTTATTAGGAGAGCCTCTCCACAAGCAAGCCCCTCATTCGTCGTCCAAAAAATGGCCAACTAAGAAAACTGGAGCAAACGACCCTGTACCACCCCCACCGGGAACTTCTTCTGAGGCTGTGGGTACAAAGAATCCTCTAGAAACTCGGAACCCTCAAATCTCCACTAATCCTCTCCTCCGCAAAATCTAGTCCATCTTTCTCATGAACATCTTCCCTTGAATTCATCCAAGGGAAGATGTTCCTCCTTCCTCTGTGATTTTAAAAAAATATTTACATAAAGAAATCTTTCGCATAAAATAAAGAAATTGCAAAGGAGGCACATGCTCACCGTATCACCGTTTATCCCACCTCCCAATCTTCATCCATCCCCGGCAGGTGAATCGGAAGAATCCTCTCAAAGCGAAAACCAAGGATCCCCACGATCCTTCATGGAAATGATCAACATCGTCGCAACAACAAGTGGAATAATAATCACAACACTTGGAACTCTTTCCTATGTGCTAACGGGAAGGACGTCTCGCGCAATAACCTGCACATTCCTAACAAGCCTCCTCATCCATAAATTATGGAGCGCCCATAAGTATGCGCAGCAAAAAATAATCAAAGAAAACATACATGCACTCGCTCAAGTAGACGGAGCTATTGACGGCCAAGTTCACACAATTGAAATAATCAATGATCAGCTCCATCAAGCAGGAGAAGCCCTCCATCAATTAGAAATACAAGATGCTTCTGCAATGAAGACGGAAACAGAGGCTCAAAAAAAATTGGAAGAACAATTAAGCCATACTCAAGCAAAACTCGTAGAAGCGACACAGGCCCTAGAAAAAGCCGAAACAAAATTGAAAACTAGCACCGAAGCACTCGAGAAACAAATACAAAAAGAAAAAAAACAACAAGTCGCAAATCAGGAACAGATCAATACTCTCCACCAGGAAATCAGTACCCTTAAAACAGAAATTGAAAGGTTTACAAAAGAGTCTGCAAAATTATCCGCAGAAACCAAATCATTCAATCAGAGCATCCCTGCACTTCAAAAAGAAACCGATCACCTGAAGAAAGCTATTTCCGGAATAAAGCCCCCCCAGAACTCACCCCAATCAGGTGAAAAAACAAATTTAGGACAAATGATCGATGCAACTGCACACAAGGAGGAGGAACTCTCTAAACTCATTACACAAATAGAAAAATCCTTGGGGAGCAAAAAACCATGACTGTCTCACCCTGGACACAAGCATCTCACTGCTGGCAAAAAAATTGCGGCCCGGATCCGTTCCATACAGTTACTTGCGTCTCCACAGGAGCTAGCATCGCCCTCTTTGGAATAGGATACGTCGACGGCTCCTCCATTATCAAAGTTTTAGCCGCAATTGCTGCAGCCGGAGGAGCGATTTCCTCCGGTAGATTAGCCTATCTAAAACCATTTAGCGACGAGGGCCACACTGCAAGACAAATCAGAAAGGCGGCTAAAAATCTACAAGTTGCAGAAAATCAAACAAGTAACGAAATCAATTTACTGAACAACCGGATCGCAGAATTTCAATTAAATCTGGAGAAGGCAATCGAGGAAAAGGCAAAACTTGAAACAAACAGGGAAGAAAACTTAACCAAAATCCAAGAGCTGACACGAGCATTAGAAACCATCGAAACAACGGGCCAAGAAACAACCACAAAACTACAATTTTCTGTTGAAGAAGAAAAAGAACTCTCCGCAATCATGGAGAAAAATACACAAATCCGATCAAAACAAATCGCCTCTTTAGCCAGCATAAACACCCATCTTGACACATCTGCAGACAACGTCCATAAAGACGTGGAACAGTTAACACAAAATAATGAAAGAATCGAAAAAGAAAACACCAAACTACAAAATGATATCAGCGAACTAAGACAAGTTATAGAACAGTTTGAAAAAGCTGTTACAGATAAAAACCAACAGTTAGAAGAGCAGAAAAAACAAATGCAAGACTTGGCTCGGCTTGAAGAAATCAACACGAAATTAACCAATGATATCGAGCGCCTAGTGAACATTGCCGGAAGAACATTTTCCTCAAACCATGAACCCATTGAAGCGCCCTCGCAACATACCATGCAGTGAAAAATTAAAAAAACTATTGACATTCCCTCTCCGAATCTATTATGTCCCTAGAGGTAATAACTCAATACTGAAAGATCTGCATGCAAAATTCTCACACAAGCCTTTTTCACACGGAACTGTTCAACTACCTTTTAGGAAATGTTGAAAAGAAAATCGAAGAGGAGGGATTGTCTGAAGAAAAAGAATTTCTCCAATACAAAGACGCGCTTAAAAACGCATCTAATGCCACAGGAAGCCACTCATTTGTAGAAATCCTAGAAAATTACCAAACCCTTTTTTCTGAAAATAAAACAGTTGGAATCGAAAAGCAGCTGCTCAAAAAATTCCCCCTCAAAATCTCACGCGGCCTCCCTAGAGTCTACCACAGGGACAACCCAACAATGAGCCGGATAAAACCTGTCTTTGCAAGCCTCCCGGCCCTTAAAAAATTAGCAGCAGAAAAGTTTTCCCTTCCCCAATATGAAAATGGTAAAATTCCCGCAGGATCCAAAATATGCCTGTTTACCTATGTCCTCTCTGACGGCTGGGGAGATTTCATTGCAGCCATTGAAACGGCTAAAATTTTAAAGGCTAAATTCTTAAATGCGCAGATTAGGTCCGTCATCTACCTCCCAAAAAACTTTTCTCCCGACAAATCAGACTGCGACGCCTCTACCCTCTTCATCCCCTACGGGACAGAAGGCCCTCCGGTTTCTTTCCCCGAAAAAGCATTGCAGGCCCTGAAATCGGCAGATCTCGTGATTTCCCTCCCCACATTCTATCCCTTCACAGAAGAGCTAAAAGCTCTGCTAGAAAAGGGCGCGCACAAGCCAAAATTTATCGCAATCGGTCAGTATGGCTTTATTGAGTCTCCTTGGTTTCATCCAAAAAGCGGTAACTACTCGATGGGTCTTCACTTCCTTGAAACAGGGGTGCTCATTCGGGAAAAAACAGAAAAGGGGGACTTTAGAACGCTTGAAAACCAAACCTTACTCTTCTCTCTTTTTGGAACAACTTCCCCGCAAACAGTAGACGTAGAGGCCTATCTTACCTCCCATAAATTTTTCCTTGCCTATTTAGTAAGTCCCATCGGCGGCGCGATCTATCTACACGCTTTGCTAAAATCCCAAATAAAAAACGATCAAACAATCGACATATGCTCTCCCCATATCGGCTGGCTGATTGAATACATCAAACTAAGACAAAAAGAAAAAAAACCTCTCTTCGCAAAAGATCTTGGCATTCAAGAAATTGAAATCCATTTTGCGGGGAAAATCCATCACAGAACCTTGGCAAAGTCAGGAAAAAAAATCCGCATTTTATCCCCAAACACCCTATCCGATGCCGATTTCCGCAAAGCCCTCGCTTTAAGCGAAGATTTTGTGGCGGTCCGTGGGGATCAATCTTTTTCTGAGGCCGTCTCTGCAAACAAGATGTTTTTTTACGATGGAGCGCCTCACGCGAGATATTTTGTAAAAGACCTTCTAGCCTTAGCAGAAAACCGTTTAAGCCATAACAAACAAGCTCTTCTCTTTTTCCGCTCTATTGCGAAAGCTTTTTTATACAATATCACGGAAGAGCCGGGCGAGTGGGTAGAAGAGACCCATTTCCAGGAAAAAGAACCTTGGGATCAAATTGCGGACAATCTGTGCAAAGCTCTCCAGTCTCAAGAGACGATCTTGGGATGCAAACAGTTAAATCAAATCATCAGAGCTGAATATAATTTCAACAAGACCCTCTGTGAAATGGTTGCAAGAAGCTTTAATAGACCTCTTGCGTAACCTAGGTTCTGTCAATTTTTGGGTTCTTTTGAGCTGA
>CAZQNB010000077.1:0-5069 GCA_964594545.1 uncultured bacterium
CGGTATAATGGCAGCCAAACAAGAAATATTCAAATAAATAACAAATTTTTTATTTTATTTGCAGTAAAAAATCAAAACCTTGAGGAGAAAACAAGAAATCCTAGACGATAAACTTAAAACACCCTATTATATAAACAAAAAAATTACAATCAACAAAACAAAGTAATTATTCATGTCATTTAAAGAACTTGGCCTACTCAGCGAGCTTCTCAAAGCTACAGAAGAAGAAGGATATACCTCACCCACCCCGATTCAAAAACTTTCTATCCCTCTCGTTTTGGAAGGGGTTGATCTCATGGCCGGAGCGCAAACGGGCACCGGGAAAACAGCCGGATTTACCCTCCCCCTTTTACACAAGCTCATGCTGAGTCATAGAAACCAAAATAGGGTGCGCGCCCTTATTTTGACTCCTACGCGCGAGCTTGCGGCGCAGGTGGGAGAAAACGTAAGGACCTATGGGAAGTATTTGCCTTTGAAATCGGCCATCATTTTTGGTGGAGTGAACATTAACCCTCAAATCAATACGCTGCGAAAAGGGGTTGACATCATCATTGCGACACCGGGGCGTCTCCTAGACCTTATTTCTCAAAAAGCGGTTGATTTATCTTCTGTTGAAATGCTGGTTCTCGATGAAGCTGACCGGATGCTGGACATGGGATTTATTCATGATATCCGCAAGATTCTAGCGATTTTACCCAAAAACCGACAAAATCTTTTATTTTCTGCGACATTTTCTACCGAAATAAAAAACCTCGCAGCAGGGTTTCTCAAATCGCCTAAAACCATCGAAGCTGCGCGTCATAATACGCCGGCAGAACTGGTATCGCAACTGATCTATCAAGTGGATAAAAAGCGAAAAAGAGAGCTCCTTTCTTTCTTGATCTCTTCCAAAAATTGGAAACAGGTTCTGGTATTTGCCAGGACAAAACATGGATCAAATCGCCTTTCTGAACAATTAAATACAGATGGGATTACTGCAGCTGCAATTCACGGCAATAAAAGTCAGTCGGCAAGAACAAAAGCTCTCGAAGACTTTAAAAAAGGGGCCATCCGAGTGCTCGTTGCCACCGACATTGCCGCGCGAGGCCTTGATATTGAAGAGCTCCCCCATGTGGTGAATTTCGAACTTCCCAATGTCCCCGAAGATTATGTTCATCGTATTGGGAGAACCGGCAGAGCCGGCAATGAAGGCGAGGCCATTTCGCTCGTTTGCATTGACGAGCACAAACTGCTCCACGATATTGAGCGGTTGTTGAAGAAAAAAATCCCGAGTATCATACTTTCGGGATATGAACCTGACCCTTCAATCAAAGCAGAACCCATTCTCAATGGCCAAAATAGAGGCGGAAGACATCACCACACTCACAATCGGAGATAACCTGGACAGCGAAAAACAAGAGTACTTATCGGCTAAGCAAAGCTTAAATCGAATGAGTTCGCGACTACGCAAAGTATGTAAGCGGTTAACTCCCACAACTGAAATTGTCCTCGAAATGCAAAAAATCGCTGATGAAATCCGAGAGTATGCAAAAAAAGCAACCTCAGAGCAAAAGTGAAACAAGAGCTGCATCCTAGAAATCGACATAGAGGGTTGTATGATTTTAAGCAGCTCACGGAAAGTTGTCCTGATCTAGCTCCATTTGTAGGGAATAATAAATATGGAAATGAGTCGATTGATTTTACAGATCCTCGTGCTGTAAAAGCGCTCAACAAAGCTCTTCTTAAGTCATTTTACAATATTATATGGGACATACCGGAATCTTTCTTGTGTCCCCCGATCCCAAGTCGCGCAGATTATATCCATTCCATTGCAGATTTACTATACCGAAACAACTTGAAGAATCAGAATTTTGAGGTAAAGCCGACGCCGCTAAAAACCGATTCTTCAAGTTGTTTCGGTATAAGCCCTACTGGTAAAAAAATCACCATTTTAGATATTGGTGTGGGCGCAAATTGCATCTACCCATTGATTGGGCATCGAGAATACGGATGGAGATTTATCGGCACAGATATCGATCCCGTTGCGATTTCGATTGCCGATGGGATCATCATGCAAAATGGTCTTCAAGATTCTATTGAAATTCGGCTGCAAAAATCTCCAACAAATATTTTCGAAGGCGTTGTAGAAGATTGTATATTTGATATTTCGATGTGCAATCCCCCCTTTCACACATCACAGAGCGACGCCAATGCCGGAACAAAACGGAAGTGGAAAAACCTACATAAAAAAACAAGCCTCCTGAATTTTGGCGGGAAAAGCAATGAGTTGTGGTGCCCCGGCGGAGAAGTTGCATTCATCAAACAGATGATCAAAGAAAGTGTTCATGTGAACTGCAAATGGTTTACAAGCCTTGTTTCAAAAGAGGCCAATTTGCCATTTATTTATAGAGACTTAGAGAAAGTCCAAGCTTCTGAAGTAAGGACCATTAATCTTGGGCAAGGACAAAAGCAAAGCCGCATCGTCGCCTGGAAATTCTGATCATTCAAGAAATAATTTGATCGCAATGACTCTATGAGACATACTTTTGCAAAGGTATGTATGCTCCGTTTTATTTTTTGTGTAGCAGCTCTCAGCTGTTTTGCTGAGACCCGCTTTGAGAGAAACTGCCCTGAAGGAAAACAACACTATCGAGCAACGATCCGCCATATCGAAAGCGGCGGTATCGGCTATGAAGATGGATACACGACACTCGAAGCCTTTCTATCCGCAGACCCAAGTCAGTGGAGCGTCACCCCTTTTCTCGATGGCAGGGGACATATTTTTGATAACGGAAAATGGGCAGCCAATGCAGGTGTTGGGCTAAGAGCTCTATGGGGAAACCGGGTTTACGGCATAAACAGTTACTACGACTACAGAAATACAGGAAGATTTACCTCGAATCAAATCGGTGTTGGGCTTGAAACTCTTGGGAAGCTGTTTGATTTTCGAATAAACGGCTATTTGCCTCTCGGCGCAAAGATCAGCCGTCCTTATGACTCTGTCTTTGGAACTTTTTCCGGCCATTCGATGATTCTGTCGCAAAAAATTCAATCTGCAATGAAAGGCGCCAATGCTGAATTTGGCTTTCACTTTGGGAAGTCTAAATATTTTGATTTCTATGCAGGCGCAGGCCCCTACTATTTTATAGGACAAAAAGCCCCCGCTACTTGGGGTGGAAAAGCGAGAATTGCCGGTTTCTTCAAAGACTTTTTCTCTCTAGAAATCAGCGACTCCTATGACCGCACATTCCATAATAAATTCCAGGGGCAGATCGGACTTACCCTTGCTTTAGGTCCCAAGGTAAAAGTCAAAGAACAGGGACGCACTTGCAAGATAGCAAATACGCTAACCAACCGTATGTTGCAGAAGGTGGATAGACAAGAAATCATCGTCATCGATCACACAAGAAAAAACGCCATTGCTCTGGATCCGGCCACAGGACTCCCCTACTTCTTTGTGTTTGTCGACAATACAAGCAGTTCAGAGGGCACTTACGAAAGCCCCTACCCCACTTTCATTCAAGCGCAAAACAACTCGTCTCCAAATGACATCCTCTATGTATTTCCCGGAGATGGGACAACTGCAGGAATGGATTCGGGAATCTTTTTGCAAGAAAACCAGAAGTTTTGGGGCTCCGGCGTCAGCCACTTGCTGCAAACTTCTGTAGGGATGATCTCCATCCCTGCGCAAAGCATCTCATCGCCCACCATTACAAATACCAATATCGATACAGAGGGCAATGCAATTACCCTCGCGTCCAATAACGCCATCAGCGGTTTTACAATTTCTGCACAGAACGATGCTATCCATGGAATAGACCTTCAAAGCTTGGATGTCTCTTCTTGTACGATCCAAAATACAATTACTTTTGCAATTGATGCTCACTTTCCTGGCAATGCTTCCATATCGATAACGAACAATCAGTTTTTGGACAACGCCAACGGGGTCTTTTTGGCTCTTGAGGGAACATCCACTGTTGTCTGTTCGGATAATACATTTGAAGGCCAAACTTCTGAATCTAGCATCCCCTTTCACATATCAGCAGATAGCAACATCTTTACGGCTCACATTGAAAATAATATTTTTAACCACAATACAGTGGGCAGCATCAGAGTGGGTCTCGATAACGTCATCCGTGCCGATCTCACCTTGCTTAACAATACAATGACAAATAACGGAACAGGATCTCAGGGAAGCGGCTTGGGATCAAGCTTTGTTATCCTTCCCACAGGAACTACCGATTATTGTTCGATCGTATTCAATGGCAACACTTTCTCCGATAATATTTTCCCCCCCTACACCCCCGGGAATTCTCTTTACCTGCATACCTCAGGCGCATTTACAACTCTAGACATCAGAGCATCTTCAAACACAATGTCTAATAATGGAGGCTCTGCTCTAGTCGTTGCAACGCCTGCCGATACCTTGACATTGCTTGTAAAAGACAACATCATCACGGGATGCACAGATAATGGAATTGCAATCAATGCTACTACGTCTACGACAGGCACAATAACAATCGACAACAACACCATTACAGAAATTGGAGAAACGGGAATTGCTATATCTCAAGCATTCTCAAATCTTGATTTAACAATATCGAATAACCAAATTAACGGGTGCAATGGATCAGGGATCCTCTGCTATTCTTCTACCGAATTTACAAATATGACCGCGAATATCACAGATAATACGATCAGCGATTGCCAAAACGGAGGGTCGAATGCAGCCTCAGGGATCAGCCTGGACACCCATGTTAACCTGATTGCTACAATTACAAATAACACCCTCAACGCTAATGTCAGCCCAGGTGTTGCAATTGGCCTCTTTACCGCAGGGGATCCCACCGTTTGTTTGACGCTAACCGGCAATAACAGCAATGTGGGCCCAAGTTATTCTCTTACAAATGCAGGCGCTGGGGTCTTTAATTTAAGTCCTTGCGATGCGATGATTCCCCCTGTCAACGTAGGATCATTCACAACTTCCGGCATAATTACGCAGGTCCAATCCTGTCCGGAAGGCTCAGTTTGCCCTTAATACCAAACGCAATAAATAACTTCCTATTTAAGCTGCGTGAAAGCTGTCGACA
>CAZQNB010000078.1:0-4882 GCA_964594545.1 uncultured bacterium
TTAAGTCAATACAATGCCACTTACGATCTTCGATTTGTCGACAGCTTTCACGCAGATTAAATAGGAAGTTATTTATTGCGTTTGGTATTACGAGAGCATTTTTCCGTTTGGAGCCGAAGGCAAGGGTGGGACTCCCCCCTTGCTGAGGCGAAAACGGGAAAAGGCTCCGTAAGATCTTGAATCTCCGAAAAATAAACCCAAAGTTCAGGTTTTTAATAAAAATTGCAAATTTGAAAAACATCGCTATATAATCAAACGCATGCAAACGAAAAAATATCTCCTCGTTCTTTTGGCCGCAATCATCGGGGTTCTGATCCCCTCTACCATCCGTTTTGTCAAACCGTATCTAGAGGAAAGGCTCCCCGATACGTTTAGTTTGAATCGCATTGCAATGGATATAGAAAGCGATTTACCTAGATTTGAACCAATGGATCTTTCAGAGCTTGCAAACCAAAATTTTCGCTATCTCGGTCATGGAGGGCAGGCGGTTGCGTTTGCAAGTGATGACGGTCTCTATGTGTTGAAATTTTTTCTCACGAAAGCTCTGCATGGAGAAAAGCGGTTTCCCATTCCAAAGCCAACCCACTTAATCCCCTCGCATAGAAAAGCAAGACGCGAAAAAAGGGCGCAAACCCGAATGAATAGCCTCCTTTTTGCCATGCGCAATTACGCGGTTGCGTATGAAAAAATCAAAGACAAAACAGGCATACTCTATCTACATCTTGTCCCAAGCAATGGCGCGCTTCCCCAAGTGACGCTTGTCGATCAATCGGGAAATACTCATCTTGTCGACTTAAACAGGGCTTCCTTTGTCTTTCAAAAAAAGGCGACGCTCGTGAAAGAAAAATTAGCCTCCTTGCCAGACGAAAGCAAACAAGAAATTCTCTCTTCTCTGCATCAATTCTTTGCAGAGAGGGCAAAGTCCGGATTCATCGACGTAGAAAGAAGCTTTATGATTGAAGCTAACTATGGCTTTTTGGGGAACGATCCCATCCAACTCGACGTAGGAAATATCGAATATCTCGAAGAGCTAAAAGCTGCGCCTGAAAAGGAAATAGAGCGGATGCAAAACCTTCTTAATACTTGGGCAAAAAACCTATGACCATTGCCATTGTCTGCGCAGATGGGATCGGCGACGCCCTCATCACCTCAATTGCAGCTCACGCTTTACGAACAAAAGGCAACCGCGTCACTATTTTTAGCTCGCACTTAAAAAGTTTTGGGGCGTTTTTGGAAGAGGGCGATTACCTTCCCATGTCGATAGATTGGGAACAATCTCTAAAACCCTTTGATAAAATTCTCTTGCAACATGAAGACACAAAAAGGGCAAAAGAGATCCTCCTCTTAAGAAAAAAAGGATTTTCTATCTACACGATCTACACGAACTATAGAACATCAAAGCATGGGCCTCTTCTTGCCGGATACGATTATCCGGTCGATGAAGGAAAACCGATGGTCTACAATACGTGCAAAGCCATGCAAGATCTTTTTGGTCTCGAAACAAACGGGCAAAACTGCTTGCATCTGACGCTGCCGCTTGTCCATCGCAAATATGAAAAAAGGGTCCTCATCCATCCCATGAGCATGCAGGAAGATAAAAATTGGCTCAAATCCAAATTCTTAAAACTTGCCAAAAAACTCACCTCTCTTGGGTTTGATCCGATGTTTATCCTTTCCCCAAAAGAGAGAAATGGGTGGCCTGATCTCATCAACGCTCCCCATTTCTCCACTCTTGAAGAGTTAACAAAAACGGTGTATGAATCAGGATTTTTGATCGGCAATGACTCTGGACCTGCCCACCTTGCGTCCTATTACTCTATACCGCACATCGTGATTGCGCAAGGAAGGCAGATGCCTCTTTGGAGCACGGGATGGCACCCCCCTCTGATCGTAAGGCCCCCTAAATGGGTTCCGAATCTTAAGGGTATGCGCCTTCGAGAAAAAAAGTGGAAATATTTTATTACAACAAGAGATGTGCTTAAAGCGTTTGGAGATCTTTGGGAACAGGCGAGATAACATCCACCATCACCCCTCGATAGACAAATTTTAGGCGATGCGCGTGTAAAAGAGGACGAGAGGCAAAAATTTTCGAGCGAAAATGTTTTGCATACTGGCGATCAATCAAAATAGGATGGCCCATTTCTGCCATGTGGACGCGGATTTGATGCGTTCTTCCGGTAAGTGGATAGCATCGCACTAAAGTTTCATGAGAGCCCCTTTTTACCACTTCCCAATGCGTAATGGCCCTATCCCCTTTTGCGGCAGATCCATAGATTGTCTGTCCCTGAAAACTCCCCTTCTTGGAGAGAAAATTATCAATCACGCCCCGATCTTTAGCCACCACACCATCCACTAACGCTAAATATTCTTTTTCAATCTCCCTTCCTGCAAAAAGGGCCATGAGTTCATCGCGAACGGGTATGCTTTTTGCCATGAGCAAAGCGCCTGTTGTATCTTTATCTAATCTGTGAACGAGGAAAAATTTTCTGCCGAAGGTTTTTTCACAGTTTGGTGCGCTGCAAACCCAATTGCATGGCTTATCGACAATTTGAAGAAATTCGTTTTCAAAAAGAACATCCCAAGAAAGGGCCTTTTCTTCCCGAAGGACAAATTCGACAACGCTCCCCTTTTCGATCCAAACAGAGCCAAAGCGCTCAATTTTCGCGTTGATTTTGCAACAATTTTGCTCCAAAAGTCTGCGCACTTTTTTCCCGGAGAGACCCGTTTTCTCCTGAAGAAACCGGGCGAGCTGCACGCGCGCCTCTGCCCGCCACCGATTATCCATGCTTTTTCAAAAATTCAATGAGAAGACGAACCCCATATCCGGTGGCTTTTGTCGGATGATAGTATTTTGGCTTAGACCAATAAGCAGCGCCCGCGATGTCAATATGGGCCCATTTTGCAGATCCGATAAATTCCTGCAAAAAGAGGGCGCCCTTGATCGATCCGGCATCTCTGCCTCCGGAATTGACCATATCGGCGATATCTGATTTAAACGCGTCTTTATACTCATTAAAAAGAGGAAGTCTCCAGAGAAGATCAGACGTTGCATTCGCAGCATCGATAAGCTTACCTGCAAGCGTCTCATCATTGGCGCAAAAACCGGCCATCTGCTCTCCCAAAGCCATCACAACGTTCCCGGTGAGTGTTGCAAGATCGACGACATACGTGGGATGTAAGTTTTTGACAACATAGGACAAGGCGTCTGCTAAAATAAGGCGCCCTTCGGCATCGGTATTGTTGATTTCAACCGTTTTGCCGGAGTACGATCGATACACATCGCCGAGCTTATAGCTTCTGGAGTCGATGGCATTTTCAACCGTGGGAACAACCACTGTGATATTCACCTTTAAATCCAAAATGGCAACGGTACGAAGCGTTGCTAAAACGCAAGCCGCTCCCGCCATGTCGCACTTCATTCCGAGCATCCCATCGGTGGGTTTTAAAGAGAGACCGCCTGTATCATAGGTGACCCCTTTTCCAACTAAAACAATGTGCTCTTTTGATGAGGGATTGCCGTGGTAAGAAACTTCGATCAAAAACGGATCCACTTCAGCTGCTCGATTGACAGCCAAAATAAGGCCCATCTTCTGCTCTTCAAGCCATTTCTTATCGTAAATCGATGTTTTGATTTTGGGAGATATTTTTGCTATTTGTCTCGCTGTTTCTGCAAGAAATGCCGGAATGACATCATCTGCATTGCCATTGACGAGATCTCTCGCAAAATTAACCCCATCCACAATCTTCATTGCGTGATCTAAAACAGCTTTATCCTTAGCTTGAAGACCTATCCAACTTATTTTTTCAATGAGAGGATGCGCGTCTTTAAAAGTGTCTCCCTTCAACTGGTTAAAAGAGTAGTTTGCAAGGATCATCCCCTCCCACGCGCCATTCAACATATCTTCATAGGGATGATGGGAGATTTTGGGGAAGAAGACATTCCCCGATTTCGCTTTCACCTGATGCATTGAGCGAACCGCTTGCGCGTACGCTTTCCGAAAACTCTCGGGCGTTGCTTTTTCCTCTTTTCCAAGGCCTAAAAGCAAGATCCTCGATTCCTTCTCCCCATCAACATAAGTAAAGAGGGTTTCGGATTGCTTTCCCTTAAAATCTCCGGTATGCAAAACAGCTTTGAGAGAGTCTTTAAGACCCCCTAAAGATGCAGCTTCCTGCCCCCCTTCCCAAAAAGGGACGACCAAAACATCTGCCGGTTCTCTTTTATCAAAATGGGGGACAAGAAAGTATTTCAAAACGGAACCTCATCATCAAAAGTGGCCCCTTGAGGAGATCCCGATGAGGGAGAGGCTCCCATGTAAGGATTTACCGGAGGCGACATGCCGGGGGCTGCTTGAGACTGCGGATTTACACCTGTCTGTTGAGCTCCGCCCGGTTTTCCAAATGGGCTAAATTGGACATGAATCGCGCGAAGTTCCAATGAAATTTGAGGCTTTCCTTCTCGATCGGTATAAATATCAGGTTTTTGCATATCTCCAAATACAATGACCGCGCTCCCCTTTTTCATGTGAGGGATCATATTTTTAAAATCTTCGTCCCAAATGGAAGCTTTCCACCAGATCGTCACATCCTGGCCCCCTTTTCGGGAATTTGTAGCGATGCGAAGCGTTGTTACCTTTTTACCGGTTTGAGTGAAACGGACTTCCGGGTCAGCGCCTAAATGGCCTGCAATTTGGATAAAATTCATGGATCCACCTGTTGTTCAAAACTACTCTTTAGAATATGAGATCCATCACAAATAGATCAACTCGTAAATCAAAAGCGGTCAATTCTCACATCACTAAAAAACATTTCAACCACAAAAGAACGAGGGCTCTCAGAGAAAAACAGATTCCAAGGAGAAAACCCATGGGTGTTGTTGCATATA
>CAZQNB010000079.1:0-4846 GCA_964594545.1 uncultured bacterium
TGCGTTTGGTATAAATCTTTCTCCTTCCCATTCAAAGAGAATAGCTAGAGCGGTTCAAGGATTTACACAAGGCAAAATTCTTGTGGAAAATATAAAAATCTTTTGCAAAATATTAATAATTTCTTTACAACATGGATATTTACGCAAAGGAGTATCTCGAATGACGTACAGTAGAAAAGTATTAGAGCAGGAAAAAGCTCCGCTAGACGCCCAAGATTCTTTAGCAAACAATGTTTCTTGGGTCGTTCAATTTGGTGGCTTCGGAGCGATCCCGGAGTCAGATTCGTTAAGAGGCAGGCTGACAAATTTAAAGGGAGAGTCTGGGCAAACGGGCGCGGTCGAGGCTGTTGCCAAAAGAAGCTTCCCTAGCGATTTTTGTTCTGCGCTAGGGAAGCTTTTCTCTAGTTGATTTTGATTGTATAGTACTTCTGGTAGTTTTGGTGCCGTATAATTAAAATCACATGTTTTTTGTCGCCGATTTCTTTAAAGGCTTCTTCGAAGTCGGTGACATTTCGGATCTTTTTTTGCGTGTTTTGGCTAAAGGCAACACCTGTGATCAGAAAGGATGGACGTATCCCTGCATTGGCTGCCGGCGATCCGGGCTTCACTTTTGTGATCAAAACTCCTTCAGCATCTGATGCGTATCCAAGTTTCCCTGCTGTGTCAGGGGTAAGATTCTCTATTTGGAGTCCAATTTTTTGAATCATTTCTGAAGAGATCGCTTCTCCCTCGCTTTGGGCGCTTAAAATAGCGATGATCGACATCGGCTTATTATTGCGTAGGATTTTGAGTTTGATCTCAGTGTCCGGCACCATCATCGCAATGTCGTTGCGGAATTTACTCACGTTTTTAACGGGTTTTCCGTTGTATTGGGTGATGATATCTCCGTTTTCAAGGCCGGCTTTTGATGCCGGAGAATCTTTCATCACTTCAGAAACTAAAATCCCTTCTTGCTTTTCTAAATTTAAAGCGTTGGAGAGTTCTTTATCCACCGGTTGGAGGATGATGCCGAGGTATGCTCTTTTTACAATTCCATCATTCATTAACTGATTGATTACGTGTTCAGCCATTTTGCTCGGAATCGAAAGGCCGATCCCCATGTACCCGCCGCTGCGGCTATATATGGCCGTATTTACCCCGATCACTTCGCTTTGGAGGTTGAGGAGAGGTCCTCCTGAATTGCCGGGATTGATCGCGGCGTCGGTTTGTATGAAATCTTCATATGAGGCAATCCCTACATCTTGGCGCCCTTTTGCGCTCACAACGCCGAGGGTAAGGGTGGCTTCGAGACCAAAAGGATTCCCTGTTGCGACAACCCATTCTCCAACTCTTAGTTTATCGGAATCTCCAAACGCTAAATAGGGGAGCTCTTTTTCTTCGATTTTAATTAAAGCCAAATCTGTTCTCGGATCGACTCCTTTGATCGTCGCTATATATTCTCGATCGTCATTGAGAATGACTGTGATTTGCGAAGCGTCTTTGATCACATGGTTGTTTGTGACGATATATCCATCAGAACTGATGATGAATCCGGAACCGCCTCCGATTTGCTGCTGAGGCTGTTGCCCTTGGGGATTTTGAAATTGGGGTCCAAAGAATTTACGGAAAAATTCATCGCCAAACATTTCCAAAGAGTTGGGAAATTCTGTCGCTTGGTTTTGGATTTGCACCTTGATAAAGACAGTCGCCGGCATCGCTTTATCTGCGATATGGGTAAAGGCTTGCGATGTTTGCTCTAAAAGATTTGCACCCGCATCAGCCGGATTTTTTGCTTCAACAGATGAAAAATAAGAAAAAGCGGCAAAAATGGCCAAGTATATTTGTTTTTTCATATCTACTCCATATTGAATAAGTCAGGATAGCAGAGAATTTATGAAATTTCAATAGCTGCAAAGTGGCTTTTGAGTTTTTTTTCCTCTTTTTTAAACAGATTTTCTCCGAGAAAAGAGACGATAAGCCCTTTATCCGGGAGGAGAAGGTCGTGTACTGCTTTTGCAATATCTTCTTTTTTAGCAGAGATTACGGCATTCCTAAAGGCTTGCCGATCTTCATATGTTCTTCCTGATTTTTTCCAAGCAAATGCAGTCATCGCACGATTGCCGGGAGGAACCGGGGCATCGATGGCTTGAATCACGCCAAATTTCGCCTCTTCGAGATCGCTATTTGTAAATTTTCCATTGCTGATTTTTTCTAGCGCTTTTTGGAACTCTTCAATTGTTTTGGCAAATTGCGGATCTCGGAAGGAATAGAAATGAAAATTCCCTGTATGGGGAGCATATGAAGCGCCGCTGCCGTAGGCGCCTCCTTTTTCTCGAATTTCTTTATGGAGATGGCAGTTTTCTAAAAGCTCTGTTGCCAGGAGAATATAAGGAGATCTTGGATCTTTATAAGAAATCGTCCTCTGGCCTCTTGCGGTGAAGGCAACAGGCGCGGAAATAAAGCGGACATGTGGCTCTACTTTAGGCAGGGGATAGGTATTTGTCCAGGCGGAAGCTGCGTGTTTTGGGAGTTTATCGGGTAGCCCAAAAAATTGTTTTTCTTCAAGAGAATGAAAGAGCTCTTTATCACAGCTAATGACAAGATTTGGGGTCCCTCTTCCCAAGATCATTTCCTGGATGCGGACAAGTTCGCGACTTAAAAGCTTTGGGTTTTTGGCCCATTTGACAACTGCTTGGTAATAGGACAGGCCATTCCATTGATCATACACAAATGAGGCGGGGGAAAACCCTTTAAGGGCGGTTTGAATCGCAAAAGTAAGGGAGTTTTTTGTGAGTCTATTTTGTAATTCGGTCGCATGTTGCAAAAGAAGCTCTTGCACGCGCTCCACATCTTTACAATCCGCGCCTGCCATATAACTCTCAAAAAGGGAAAAAAGTCTTTCACTGTTTTGGGCTAAACATTTTCCTCGAAGAGAGAGGGTGGGGTGCGAGATGTCGGGATTTTGTTGGGAAGTGTGAAGAGCAAGCGACGCGTTCACGCCTCCTGTGTAGGCTTGTTGGTATTCGAGGCTCTCTTCGTAGTTCATCCCTTTACATCCAAGCTCGGTCATAAACCTGCTATAGAGAGAAACAAGGGGAAGATCTTCGGAGGGAATATGCGGGAGATCGAAGATGAGATCGGTATATAAAATCCGGTTTGTGAAGCAGTCGTGGTGGAAAATATGGAGGGGTCCAATTTTTGATTCTACAAGAGGAAAATCGCGGGAATGTTTTGGCACATCACGGATTGTGATTTTCGGAAGGCATTCCAGAGACTGAGATTCAATTTCTTCTTGATAGAGAGCTAGTTTTTCTGCTTGCATGAGCAACTTATGTGCATCAATATGCGGACGCAGAGAGATAAGTTTTTCTTCCTCTTTCTTTCTCTCCTTTGCCTCCATCGTAGGATCGGGGGTAAAAATAAGCTCTACATAATGGGGATTTTCCGTCAGGTGCTTGCGGATGAGATGGGGAAGAAATTCAGGATCTTTAAGGCGGTTTTTTAAATCTTTAAATAAGCTGTGGATGAGAAGCGCACTTTCTGCTTCCGCGCCATGTTGTTTAATGAGTCCTGATCTAAAGAAAAGGGTGAGTCCAAAGGGAATGCCTTCCGCTCCGATTTCTGTTCGGTCGAATTCCAGTTGATGCAAAGAGGCTTCGATCTGCTCTTGGGTAAATTTTACATCTTGAAGGGTATCGAAAAGGATTTTTTTAAGCTTTTTCTCATTTCCGGCGTCGCATCCTTTACAGACAATTGAGAAAGGTACTTCGCTCATCTCAATATCGACGGAAGATTCAGCAGATAGGCAAAGCTCGGATTTCAAAAGGGCGATTTTCAGCGGGGAGGCGTCTGTATCCATCAGGAGACTGTCGAGAAGGCACAAAGCTAAAACTTCATCTTGGTGGATGAGAGGCGCAGTTAAAAAGGAAAAGACAATCCATGTTTTTTTATCCAAGGAATCTGTTTCAGAAACAGGATAGCTAGCCGTGGCAGATACCGGAGAGGAATACCTTTTTTGACGCGGAAGTGGGGGGAGGGGAGCCTCTTTTTTTACATCTTTTAAGCCGTTTGCTAAAAGAAAATCTAAATGTTTGGAGAGGGGGATATTGCCATAAAAAAAGAAGGTGCAGCGAGAGGGGTGGTAGAATATCTCGTGAAATTGTTTGAGCTCCTCATAGGTGAGGTTGGGGATGTCTTTAGGGTCGCCTCCGGAATTATGGGAATAGGTGAGATCCGGGGTTAGATGCTTCATGACAGCTTCCCAAAGCCTTGATTCCGGAGAGGACATGGCCCCTTTCATTTCGTTATACACGACGCCTTGGAATTGGAGGGGGCTTTCTTTGTTTTTGCCTTCAGAAAATTCAAGACGGTGCCCTTCTTGCAAGAAGCTCATTTCTTTCAGTTCCGGGTGGAAAACGGCGTCCAGATACACTTCAAGGAGGTTGTAGAAATCCTTCTCTACTTGAGAGCTTGCCGGATAGCAGGTAAAATCCCCACCTGTGAGCGCGTTCATGTAGGTGTTGAGACTTCTTCTCGTCATCGAGAAAAAAGGGTCTTTGATCGGGAATTTTTTGGATCCGCAAAGAACGGTATGCTCAAGGATGTGCGCCACTCCATTGGAACTCGAGGGGAGCGTCTGAAAGGAGAGGCAGAATAAATTTTCGGGATCGTTATTTGCGATATGCATGATTTTGGCATTGGTGGGCTCGTGAACGACTTCAATCAAGGTGCTTTGGAGTTCGTCCAAGGGGAGATATTTTGTGATCCGGAAAGAGTGATATGTTTGCCCTACGGCATCTAGAATATGCAATGAATTTCCCTCTTGAATAATACCGATAGTCTAAGGGACGGTGGGATATTTTATCTA
>CAZQNB010000080.1:0-4729 GCA_964594545.1 uncultured bacterium
TAACTTATGATGAGTCCAAAGTTATACCGAGAATCTGAATACGATGTAAACCCGGAGTGCCATAACTGGTATCCATAATCCAAACGCCCCGTGATGTATCTGCTATATTGATAGCGAATGCCGGGGCCTATCGATCCTAGCGTTTTTAATGTAGAATTTCCGCTGTGATTCGATCCCATCCCTGAATCAAAAAAGGCGATGAAGTACAGATCATCATATCTTTTTTTGGTCTTCCCAATCCATTTTGCAAGGCTTATGTGAGGCGTTTCTAAAACGACATTCAACAAAGCTGCATTATCGACATTTAAAATCCTCTCTTCAAAGCCTCTGACCGCATTATAGCCAGTCAAGGTAAACTGCTCACTGGGAAGCAAATTGGCGCTAGAAATCTGTCCTGAAAGATCGTAGCTAAACCACCACCCTCCCCCAAATTTTCTGGCAAAAGAGTGGACAAGTTTTAAGTAGGCATAGGTACATTTTGCATGTTCGCGAAAGGCTCTATAGTCACTTGTCTTATTTTTATTTGTGATCCCGCCAAAATTTCCATATCCTTCCAAAACAAGAGTGACTTTCTGGTGATTTGTCTTATATCCCAATTCGTAGCCCAACATGAATTGATTGATGTCCGCAACTGCCTTAAAAATTTTGGCATGATCTTGTTTGACCCAATCCTGCGTTTCTTTAAAGTCGTACCCCAACACAACTTCCTGCAGTAAAGAAACGTTATTCGTGAGAGGGATCCGATATCTCCCATCGACCTGCCAGCTTTGTCCTTTTTCCTTACCCCCTGCTAAATTAATGGATGGCTCCACTTGCGCATATCCGCCATAAAAAATAGCGACATGGCGCCAAGGGCAAGGAATCCTTGCAGAAAGCGTATGAGCGTAGAAGCGATTCCAATTGGGGGAACAGCTAAATTGATAAGCAACCTGGGAATCGGGAATCACCGTTTTCCCAAAATCAAAACCAAAGAATATCCGATCTCTCATTGTAGAAATCGTCCCTGTGTTGTCAGCGCCTGCATAGACTCTATACGGCCAGCGATCGATTGTCATAAGATCGAGATCCGCAGTATTTGGCTTAGATCCCGGGACAAAGACAGCATCCGTTCTTCGGAAGGGATTTTGGTTCATCCAAGCAACGTCTTGAACGATGTTTTCCATGACAATGGGGGATCCCGGTTTTGTCTTGATGTAATCGGTGAGTTCTTTCCCGCCAAAATACCTACTCCCCTCAGAGCGGATCTCTCCTAATTTTGCCTCTTCGATGACAACTTGTAGGACACCATTTTTCAAATGTTGATTTGGGACTTGGACAATGACAAACGGTTGATTTGTTTCTTCGTAGTAGTCACACACCTCTTGCTTTATAGAAGCGCAAAGGTCTTCACCAAGAGGCAATCCAATATATTTTTTTTGGATCTTTTTCAAAAAGGCTGGATGTTTTTCAAAAAGAGCAACGCCTTTAGAGACAACGCCATGAAAAGATTCTTGCGGAGAGCATCTAGCATCTTCAGGATTCCCCAAAAAAGTGATGCCGGTTACATATTTTTCTTCAGCAAAAAGAGAAGAAATAAACCCGAGACACAAAATCCATTTTTTCATTGTTACTTCCCTTTACTTTCGAGTCGGTTTAGATCATCCAGCATGTCAGGGTTATTCCAAAACGGGCTTGTTTGAAATTCTTGATAGCGATCCAAAAGACGCACATTTTCGCCGGAAAATGTAGACCTTAAAAAGTAGCCATGACTGGATCCGACATTCAAACAAACAGGCCCGATAGAATCCCTTTTCATTTTAGAGGACCATTTATCCATTGCCTTTCGGAATGCTTTTTTTCTCACTTTGACCGTAAATTCCTGTTCCCAAACTCTTTCCGGTATCAGAGAGCGAAGCTGCTGCAAAGACTCCCACCCGGCGCAGGTGCTTTTGGGATGCGGATCGCTATTGCATAAAGAGGCTCCAAAAAGAGCCGATGTTGCAAGGAAAAAACCGATGAAAAAGCTTTGACGCACGGATACCCCCGTTAAAAAATGATCAGAGCCTCATTGATATACAATTTTTTTTAATGAAGCAAGTCTTGCTTGAAACTTTGAAAAAAGATATGATGTTGCGAGTATTTTGGCTAGATAGCTCAGTTGGTAGAGCAGAGGACTGAAAATCCTTGTGTCGCTGGTTCGATTCCAGTTCTGGCCATTTCTCTATGAAAAAGTAGAACAAAAAAAAGCTCCCAAAGAGCGTCTCTTGCCGGAGAATTACGGGAATCCAACGGAGTTGGAAATCTCAACCTTAAATCACCCAAACTGGGTCGTCAAAAATAGTTTTGAGCGATCATTTTGGAGTGTCGGTTCCGTTAAATCTACGGTATCTACATTAGCACTCCTTTTAAGTAACTGAAAATCAAGCGCAGAAATAGACCGTTCAAAGGACTATCGATCTTGCTGCCTCTTGCAAGGAGCTAAAAATGGGTTATAATGGCAAGCATCTAGTACCTCATGATGCGGCAGTTCACGAATATAGCACAGGTTTGTCAAGAGTGGAGGTGGCCAGAAATCATGGAATCCATTTCACAGTGGTTCCAGACATAGGGATAAATGAAGGCGTAGACGCTGTTCGCAATATTCTCAATCGCTGCTGGTTTGATGAAATCAAGTGTGGCAAAGGAGTCACAGCTCTAGAAAACTATAAGAAGGAGTGGAATGACCGCCATGGATGTTGGTCTAGCTCTCCCCTTCACAATTTTGCTAGCCATGGGGCGGATGCGTTTCGGATGATGGCAGTTGGTCTTGGTCAGTTGGAAAGTAAAGGGTTGTCTGCAGAAGACTGGAGAAATTTAAGGTCTAGGTATACATCATAAAAAAATGAAGTTATAAGAAATTAATCTTCTCAAATAATTAAATAATAATCTTATTAAATTAAATTGTTTAAATCAAAAATACGTGAATCATAAGATCTGTAACAAAGTGAGCGGCTATCGCAGTCCAAAGCCCTCTGGACCAATAGAGCCAACCAAACACGACTCCAGCAATTCCATTGAGAAAGAGAACTCGAAAAATTTCAAAAGCTGAGGGAGTTACAAGTTTAAAAGCTGCTGGTAAATGGCCTACGCCAAAAAGTAGAGCCACGAAAATATTTACACTCCACAGAATAGCTGATCTGTTTGTTCTATGTATTTTTAAACATTTACTGACGAAAAAATAAAGGAGGGTGAAGAGAAAAAGCCTTAATAAGACCTCTTCGTTAATAGCCCCATAAATGGAAGCTAATGCTCCTGTCCACAATGGTGGATGATCTCCTGAGAGGAGAGAGTTGTCAAAGATTGTCTTATCGGAAACAAAAATCGCCAGTCCGACTAAAATGCCAGAAATAAGAGAAGGCAAAACTATTTGCCTGATACGATTTTCTCTAAGGAGTAAAGGAAATGGTTTAAGATCTGTTTTTGGTAAGATTCTAAAACTGATCCAACATATGAGTCCGAAGAATAGACCTGCTTGAATTGTGCCCAAAAGAGCTATTTTCCAAATGGAAGCAGAGGAAGGCAATATCCCTAGATGTTGCGCATAAGGAAGGACAGACAATGAACCAATAATGCATAAACTCCAAAGACAAAAGAAAGTCTTCCTATTTGTTATATTTTGCGTTTCCATTTTTGCCACTCTTAAATCTCCATTTTATTTATCTATGTAATACCAATTCGATATTCCTTTCGTTATAACGCCACCGATCAATGCGGCAATAATAAATGGATCAATATATAAATTCCCTCGTAACAAGCTAACCGCTGATTGAAATATAATTCCACTAGCTAAAATTAATACTATAACCCAAGTAGCGTTTCGTTCAGCTAGAGCTTCATGCAAAGTTTCTCTTTCGTCTTTATCCATTTTAATGACGATATGCACAGTATCAATCACAATAAGTAGCAACACAGACAATATAATCGCAGCTTGATACCAGGCTTTAATTTGCAGTGTCATAGTCAATAAAGAAACCAAAAAAACAGAGCAAAAAAGAACGACTAGATAAACCCATCCCTGCCAGGTTGCTGGTGTAAGTCCCCAACCAGTATACTTTCTGCGTTTAAACCATTTTGGATTTCCTAACATGATCTCTCCTTAATTTTCAAAAATAAATAACTCTTCAATTGTACTCATTAGGGCTTTTGCGACACAAAAAGCTAGTTTTAACGAAGGGTTATATTTTCCTTTTTCCAAATATGTAATTGTTTCTCGACTTACCCCAACCTCCTGCGCTAACCTTTCCTGGGTCCAATCAAGTTTAGCCCTAAATTCTTTAATTCTAGTCTTAAAATGAGGTTTGTCCATGAACATCCACTACCTTGTTAGGTATAAAGTGAGATATATATCACATAATGTTAGAAAAAGTCAACCCTTGCTGATTTTAAAGATTTTTTCACTGCGAATATATCTTAGTTTCTTAATCCCCGTTTATTTAGTTAAGGAACGGCTGAATACTCAGAATAGCTAATAAATCTCTGCTGGAAAACCATCGGTAGGGCAACGGAAATTCAACGGAGTTGCCAATTTCCCAACATTGCCTTCGATTGCTTTGGGTTGCTAAAATTTCCTGGAAAAAATCTGGATTTCCCTATAGAATCTGTCCATCTTGGTTGATTAAGCTTAATCAAAGGCAATAGAAAGAAGTGGTTTTCTAAGTCTGAAAATCCTTGTGTCGCTGGTTCGATTCCAGTTCTGGCCAAATTCTTTCTC
>CAZQNB010000081.1:0-4643 GCA_964594545.1 uncultured bacterium
CTGCTCAGACAGAGCAAGATGTAGCTGCTAATGATTCAGAAGCTTCTGCTGCTGAGTAATTTGAGTTTTGGATACCCCGAAAGGGGTATCCAATTGTTTTGTCTTAGTTCCAAACTAGATTTGAAGATGACTGATACTCAGTCACTCGCGTTTCAAAGAAGTTCTTCTCTTTCGCAAGATCAATTGTTTCAGACATCCATGGGAATGGGTTTTTCGATTTATAGATCGCTTTGAGCCCGATGCGCTCAAATCTACGATCGGCAATATGCTGTACGTAGTCTTTGAACATCGGCGCAGTAAGCCCCAAAATCCCTCTAGGCAGACAGTCTTCTGCGTAGCGGATTTCAAGATCGACCGCCCGTTTGATTTTCTCCACGATATTTGCTTGGAATTCGGGGGTCCAAAGGTGGGGGTTTTCCTCTTTGATCCCATTGATCAGGTCGATCCCGAAATTCAAATGCGTTGTCTCATCGCGTAAAATGTATTGGAACTGTTCGCCAATCCCGATCATTTTATTTTGGCGCAGGAAGGAGAGGATCATCACAAATCCGCTGTAGAAGAACAGCCCTTCCATGATGATGTAGTAGCCAATTAAGTTTTCGAGGAATTTCTGGGCCCCTTCCGTTGTGGATGTGGTGAAATCAGGTTTTAAAACCGCCTCTGTCAGCTCCATCTCGAATTCATCTTTTTCTTTGATGGTGCTGATCTCATTATACATGTTGAAAATCTCCCCTTGATCCAAGGTGAGGGATTCTACGATGTAGAGGAAGGTTTGGGTGTGGATCGCCTCTTCGAACGCTTGCCGCAGTAGGTACTGGCGCGCTTCCGGATTGGTGATGTGGCGGAATATGGCGAGAACAATATTGTTCCCCACCAAACTCTCGGCTGTTGAAAAAAAGCCGAGGGTTCGCATGATGACCCGTCTTTCGTCTTGGGAAAGAGTGCCCGATCTCCAAAGCTCGATGTCTTTGCCCATCGGCACTTCGCTCGGCATCCAGTTGTTTGCGCAGCCATTGATATAATGTTCCCACGCCCATTTGTATTTTAGGGGCATCAACTGGTTTACATCCACTGCATGGCAGTTGATGAGTCTTTTGTCATCGACATTCACCCGTTTTCCCGCATTTGCTTCTTTTGTTGTCATGGTAGTCTCCTATTGGCAGCTTTCGCAGCCTTCTCCTAAATTGCAAGCCTTTGGCGCATCTTCTGCTCGATCTACAGATACGTTGCTAGAGGCGGATTTGTTTTTCATCCATCTGGGTTGTAATCCTCTCTTGTTGATATCAAGGGATGATTTCTCGATTTGTGTCGCTCCAAGCGTTCTTAGATAATAGGTTGTTTTGAGACCTTTATCCCATGCAAGCATGTACATTTGGTGGAGCTTTTTACCGCTCGGCTCTGCAAGGTAGAGGTTGAGAGATTGGCCCATATCCAACCATTTTTGACGTCTAGCGCCACACTCGATGATCCATTCCGGTTCGATTTCAAATGCGGTCAGGAAGAGATTTCTGATTTTCTCAGGAATTCTTTCAATTTCGCGGATTGACCCGTCGAAATATTTAAGATCATCGATGATTTCATCATCCCAGAGGTTTTCTTCCTTCAACTTATCTACGAGGTACGGATTGACGATCGTAAATTCGCCTGAAAGATTGGATTTGACAAACAGGTGCTTGTAAATCGGTTCATTCGAGGGAATGGCTCCGGTGATGTTTCCAATTGTGGCTGTTGGTGCAATGGCCATTGTGTTGCAATTGCGCATTCCGTAATTTTTGATCGAATTGCGTACAATGGACCAATCCATCTTCGAGGATCTATCGAGATCGATTTTAAGGCCGCGCTCTTTTTCTAAGATATCGATTGTATCGATCGGAAGGAGGCCCCGATCCCACTTAGAACCTTTGTATGTTGAATAGGTCCCTTTTTCTTTAGCAAGCTCTGAAGAGGCTAAAATGGCATAATAAGAGATCATCTCCATACTATTATCGGCAAAAGTTACAGCTTCATGGCTTGCGTAGCTGATGTTTTGAATATAGAGAGAATCTTGGAATCCCATGAGTCCAAGGCCGATCGGGCGATGGCGTAAATTGGAGGTTTGCGCTTCTACCGTTGGATAGAAATTGATATCAATCACGTTATCGAGCATCCGAATGGCTGTTCGAATCGTCGCCTCGAGCCGTTTTTCATCAAGACCGTTTGGTGTTGTGTGCTTAGGCAAGTTAATGGAACCTAAATTGCACACCGCCGTCTCATCTTTCGATGAGTTGAGCAAGATTTCTGTGCAGAGATTCGATGAATGGACAACGCCTACATGATCTTGCGGAGATCTAATATTGGATGGATCTTTAAATGTGATCCATGGGTGGCCTGTTTCAAAGAGCATGCTCAACATTTTGCGCCAGAGTTGGAGCGCTTCCATTCTTTTAAAAAGTTTGATTTTCCCTTCGTCTACCTGTTTTTCATACTCTGCGTATCTCTTTTCAAAGGCCTGGCCGTAGAGATCGTGGAGATCGGGAGTATCGCTCGGGCTAAATAAAGTCCACATCCCATTTTCACGCACCCGCTTCATAAATAGATCCGGGATCCAGTTTGCGGTATTCATGTCGTGCGCTCTGCGTCTTTCGTCGCCCGTATTTTTACGGAGCTCTAAAAACTCTTCGATGTCGAGGTGCCAAGTTTCTAAATAAGCGCACATTGCCCCTTTTCTTTTTCCGCCCTGGTTGACTGCTACTGCCGTGTCATTGGCCACTTTAAGGAATGGAATTACCCCTTGTGAAGTTCCGTTCGTCCCTTTAATGCGAGATCCTGTGGCGCGAACATTTGTCCAGTCATTGCCGATACCGCCCGCCCATTTAGATAGTTGCGCGTCATCTGCGATCACTTTGAAGATATGGTGAAGGTCATCGAGCACAGTGGAGAGATAGCAGGAGCTAAGCTGGGAGTGCATAGTGCCTGAGTTAAAGAGGGTGGGTGTGCTGGACGTGAAATAGAATTCAGAGAGGAGATTGTAGAATTCAATCGCTCTTTGATTTTTTTGGTCTCCCTCACCGAGAGCAAGTCCCATCGCAACGCGCATCCAGAAAATTTGCGGAGTTTCGAGCCTTCTTTGCTCGTGGTGGATGAAGTAGCGATCATAGAGCGTTTGTAATCCGAGGTAGGAGAAGAGATCATCTCTTGCAAGATCCATCGCTTTGCCCAGCTCATCGAGATCGAAGTCGAGAAGTTTGGGAGACAGTCTGCTATATGAGATCGCGTCTTTGATATATTTTTTGAAATATTGACGATGTGTTTTTGCAAGGGTTCTGTCCGATGCGGCAAGTCCCGTTGTTTCGCGATAGACGACGTCGAGAAGAAGTCTCGAGGCGACAGTTGCGTAAGAGGGCTCCTTTTCAATTTTTGATTTCGCTGCAAAAATATTGGCTAGATCGACCTCGTTTTCTTTCATGCCGCCATAATATTGGGTAATTGCGGTTTCAAGAAGTTCATCGACAGAGACGAGTTTTTCAAGTCCCCGGCAGGCGTATTTCAGTCTGCTGCGGAGCATGTTTTCATCGATTATGATCTTGTTTTGATCACTTGTTGTGATCTCAAATTGTCGGATTGTGATCGTTTCGTCGATGGCGGTAGGGATTTGAAGGGGAAACTCTTTTGTTTTTTCTGCGCGATAAAGGATGTAGTGTTTTGCCACATCGAAGATTTTCTCATTCATGAGCTCTCTTTCGATTCTGTCTTCAACCATATCGATGTAAAGAGTGTCTCCTTTGGCAGCTAAATCGGCAATTTCGCGGACAATTTTTTGTGTGAGAAGATTAATTGTTACGACGGCATCGTCTGTGGTTTGTCCTTCGATTTTTCTCGCATCTCGAAAGGCCCGTTCAATAGAGGAGGCGATTTTCATCGGATTGAATCTCGCGGGAGTGGTTTTGTCTCTTCGATAGATTTTGAGATTCAAAACAGAGTTTTCGCGAGAAGCTTTTCTGCTGTCCCGATAAATAATATAGTCGCGCGCGACATCGTGATGATTGTTTTTCATGAGAGTGACTTCGACGACGTCCTGGATCCCTTCGACAGTTAGAGACGCGCCCTTAGCAGCAAGGTGTAAGACCTGTTTCACAACGAGATCTGCGATTTGTTCGATCGCCTTTTTAAGATCAACATCCAAGGCAATCGATTCGTCTACTTTTTTAGTGTCTCGAAACGCTGATTCCAAAGCCTTTAAAATTCTGTCCCGACGAAAGGGAACGAGCGTTCCGTTTCTTTTCACAACAGTGTATTGCGTCTCTTTTGTAGGATCTTTCTTTTTAGATCCGTTTTTGAGGTTTAACTCTTCGAGAAAAGATGTCGTCGCATCGCCGGTTTTTTTCATAGTATACCTTTATATTTCGGGATCGGATGTTTTTGCTTTCTCTACAACAGGTAGTAGAGGATAGCGCCTTTAATACACTGTATATTGTAGTTTGGGGTTTCTCGTCTAGAAAAAAAACGAACCCAATTTTGGGGTTGATTTAGATTCTGAATGCGAGTCCTTAAACTGAAAGGGGATGGGAAAAAAGTTTAGAAATTTTTGTCTCAAAAAGATTTGGAAAAAAAGTCTAAGTTCAAGGTTCCTTGATCAAGAGATTAGCAATCTGAAAAATAAAAAG
>CAZQNB010000082.1:0-4590 GCA_964594545.1 uncultured bacterium
ACAGTGGAGGCACTGCAGCAGGAAACAATATTTTATTTTCCAGCACATTGAATGGAGCCACGGGGGTTACGATCAATGCGGGCACGGGAGGAACGGTGACTCTATCGGGAGCGGTAGGCGGAACCACGGCGCTGAGTTCTTTGAGTGCCACGGGAAGCACGATCAATACACAAGGTATTCGAACAAATGGCGGCGCAATTACATTGACCGGAGCCGTTGTGGGATCAGGGGCTCCAACCTATGATACAACCAATAGTGGAGGAACGGCTACCGGAGCTAATATTTTATTTTCCAGCACATTGAATGGAGCCACAGGTGTTACGATCAATGCGGGCACGGGAGGAACGGTGACTCTATCCGGAGCAGTCGGAGGAACTACGGCGCTTACTTCTTTGAGTGCCACGGGAACATCAATTCAGACCTTTGGAAACCATACAGTATCTTCAGGTCCGATGACCTATCAGGGCAATGTGGTGATTAACGCCGTGACAGAATTTAATAATGGGGGGGCCAATCCAACCACATTTATTGCAGGATCCGGCAGCGCAATTGAAGGGAATTTTGACCTAACAATTAGCGCAGTCAATACCGGCATTACGGTGACCGGCGATGTCGATATTTCCGGAACCGGAGGGTCAAGCTCCGGAACTTTTGTGGTGATGGGAGGCTCTAATGTTTCTTTTGCAGGCCAGATTTTAGCTATGGGAGGTCCTTCCGGAGGTGCGGGCGGGGACGTCAATATCTCTTCTTTGGGAGGCTCGATATCTATTCATAACATCAACGCTTCGGGAATTGTTGGCGGCAACTCGGGCAATATCACCATTGAGCCGGCAAGCGGCTATGTAAGTGATTTGCCTGTAGGATTTATTCGGATTAATGAAGATCTGTCCCCAGGTTTGGATGGCAACCTTGTGGCTTTAGGGGGCTCTGGTGGCGGCGCCGATGGGGCGATTGTTTTATCAGCCAACAGGGCTTCTCCATCAACTGTTGCGACCATTGTGAGCGGAATTTCCGGCAATTCCATTACCGCTTTGGGGGGAAGCATAACCATGGGATCTTTTGAAGCGATGACAGCGCTGGGGGATATTGCTTTACTAGGGTCATCTAGCTTAACTCTTGGAGACATTGTCGCTCTTGAAAATCTTACATTGACAGCTCCTGTGATTAATCTTTTAATCCATGGAGATATTTCAATTTTGGATAACGCAGGACTTTTATATACCAGTTCTTCACTCCATTTTTTTTCGGGGGGGGCCTATTTTCAATTTGGAGTGCTAAATCCTTCTGGGCCTCTCGGATTTGGAAGCTTGGGATTATCGCCTATTGTATTTGAACCTCTGTTGATTTTCAGTAGTTCTGTTATTTTGAATTACGATACAGGCTTCCGCCCGATTCCGATTCCGATTGTGAACCCGGTGGTCTTAGGAAAAGAAGCCGTTTTTTATCAACTATGTGTTTCTAGTGCCCAGCTTTCTGATATGTTGCCAATTTTTGAGCCCTCTTGCCCACCTATTTATAGGCACAACAGAGAGGGGGATTGTAAAAAGCTTATAGAGTAGGGTTATCGATCTTCTTCATGAATATACCGCTTGTGAGTGACAAAAAGTGGGGCTTCGAGTATGAACCAGTTTTTAAAGTCATCTAACTTCGTGGGAGAATTTTATGATCGTATTTGCTACCGCAACTCTTTTATCTATAGCAACGCCAATACAAGCCGACTTGGCCAATATAGAACCAATGGAACAAGTGCGCGTTCTTCCCGTTCCGAGAACTCCGGAGTCAAATTCGGTCGTTTTGGCAATCGCTGTGCCTAAAAACGGAGAGGTAAAGGTTAAAAATCCAGTTTGGATTCAGTTTCGGTTAGACGGGTATCCTTTGGGCGCAGGCTCTCCATCGATGAGAACAGGAGAGGTGGCGACAAGTAAAATGGGACAAACCTTACACATTATTGTGGACGACCGCCCCTATTTTGCTGTGAATGAACCGTCGATCGATCCCTTTAATGAAGATGGCTATTACTATGATTCAAGCTATAAATTTGAGATCCCTTATCGATTGAGCGAAGGTATTCATACCCTTAGAATGTTCCCGGCGAGATCTTATGGAGAGAGCCTCAAGACACCAAGCGCTTATCAAGTGGCCTATTTTTATGTGGGAAGTAGAGGTGGATCTTTCGATTCAGATCTCGATCGCCCTTATTTGACCTATAATGAGCCGAGCGATCAAATTCCTTTAAGCGAAAATAAGCCCGTGCTTCTCGATTTTTATGTCTCGAATACGGAACTAAGTCCCGATGGCTATAAAGTCCTTTTAACAGTGGATGGAAGGGTTAAGCGAACGTTGACCTCATGGCAGCCATACTATATTTATGGATTGCAAAAAGGGAGTCATACGATCCGTTTACAGCTTATGGATCCAAGAGGGCTGCAAGTCAAAGGATCGTTTAATGATGTTGAGAGAACGATTCGGGTTCAATAGATACATGTTCAATTAAAATCCCCCCGGAGTTTGTGGTTGTGAGGCCTTTTACTTTGGGGTGTATCAATAGGGGAGAGCTCCAATGATACAAAGGGATGCATACGGTTTCTTCCTCTAATATTTTTTCAGCTTCTGCAAGAATGTTAAGTCGCGAAGAGGCGTCTTGCGTTTTTGCGGATTCGTCTAAGCGTTTTTTGTATTCGGGATGGCTCCATCCGGGATAGTTTTTTTGGTTTTTTTCGTCTTTAAAACGATCGAGTATGTTGATGGGATCGTGAAATTGCGCAATCCAGGAGGCGAGAGAAATTTGATAATTTCTAGCGTAGAGTCTGTGCATTAATGATTTGGGGTCTGTTTGCTCCAAGTGCACATGGATTCCCAGCTCTTCATCCCAAATTTTTTGCAAAATTTCCCCTATTTTTCTCTCTAGTGGATTTGTTCGGTAGTAGAGGGTAAGGCCACTCAAATCTTGCTTTGCAATCCCCAATTCTTGCATGGCCTGATCGAGGAGTTTTGTTGGCTGTTCTTTGGGTGAAGAGAGGGATGAAAAACCTTCTCGAAGCGAGGGAGGAAGTAGGGAGGGCGCCTTAATTTGGCTGGTGACGGCAATTTCTTTCGCGATCATGGGGTGATTTATTACTGCCAGAGCAAAGGCTTTCCGCAGGGCTTGATTAGAAAAAGGAAATGTTTGGGTGTTCATTGTGCAAAAGGTGGAGGCTGCTAGAGGAAGAAAGTGGAGAGGAAGCTCTTCTTTGGGTTTTGGAAGAGAATCGATCGATAGAGGGTTAAATGGCCCCCCCACAAGATCGAGCTCCTCCTTTTCAAAGAGTTGAAGCGCAGTTGTTTCGCTTGCGATAATGAAGATTTTGATTTGATCGAGAAGGATCTTTTCTCTGTTCCAAAATGTGGGGTTTTTTTTAAGGACGATCTCTTCCCCGATTTTCATTGTTTCCAAAATAAAGGGGCCATTGCAAATCAAGGGAGCGTCGTTTTCGGCATGAGAAGGGCTTGGCAGAAACAGGGGGAACGCAGTGAGGGATAAAAAATAGGAAGTGGGCTGTTCAAGCTCCACCTGAAGAGTAAAATCGTTGACCGCAGATATGCCCACATCCTCTGCCCGGCATTTTCCTTTCGCATAGAGCTCCCCATTTTTGATCGGGTACAAAAGACTAGAGCAAGGAGCTGGAAATCCGGGAGTTAATATCGCTTTCCAGGACCTTTCAAAGTCCTTCGCAGTAACAAGCGTTCCATCAGACCAAAAGGCTTCGCGCAGAGTAAAAAGGTAGGTTTTTCCGTCATCAGAGATTCTCACGTTTTCAGCAAGCCCCATCTCTAGCTCATCCCCCGATTTGCATCGCATAAGTCCTTCATAGAGAAGGCAAACTAGAGTGGAAGAGGCAAAGTCGCTGGTTTTGCGAGGATCGAGTGTGGCTGTATCTTGGTTGAAGCTGATCTTTAAGGTAGATTGCTGAGCCCTTTTCTGGGGGGAGTTACAGCCGAAGAGGAAAAGTAACAAAATGACCAAATACATGCAAATATGATCGCACGAACCTATCTACTTGTCAAAGTATCCGTTTTTATATATTGTTACTAATATAAATCATTGGAGATTTTATGCGTTATATTAAGTGTTTTATGTTCTATTTCTTAATTGTGTTTTTTGTTAATTATTTATTTCCTGGTATTGATGTGATAAATCAGACGAAATTACCCCATATCGGTGGAGATCTGATTTTTGCAGTTGTCTTGGGCTTGTTAAATTTTGTGTGTTTACCCCTTTTGAGGAAGTTGGATGGTTCTACAGGAATTGTCCGGATTTCTCTTGTGATTTTGGTTCTTAATTTTGCGGCCTACGCTGTATTAAAACTTCTGCCGCTGGGAATCTTTGTGACAAGTCTTGAAGGGTATCTTGCTGCCGCTTTCGCGGTATCTGTGGGCAGTATTTTACTTAGCTATTTTCAGTTAAGAGGCTGCCGTAAGTGTGAGGGGCATAAACACGAAGAACATCCTCACAGCCATACACACATGTAAGTTATTGGTTTTAAATAATTTAAGTAAACATGCGGAGATTAGCCGGATCGATCTCCGCAAAATATGCGGAGATTGCGCTTA
>CAZQNB010000083.1:0-4569 GCA_964594545.1 uncultured bacterium
TTATGCACGCACTGCAACGATGACCACTACTGAGACAGGAGAGTCTTTGCCTTTGGGTTGTGGGGATAGCCCCCCTTTCAGCCTGAACTGCCTCATCACTGGCGCCAGTGTCGAGGTCGGGGTGGCGGTGGCGCTCCCGGAGAAAGTTCAGGACACCCTTTCTTGATCACTTGGAATTTGTATCAACTTCAAGGGGTTGTCGTTCTGCATTGAGCAGATGATTGACAGCCCCATGAGTTAGGTTCTCCAGCGGCCTATGGATCGAAGACAAAAGCATCCTTGTATAGGGATGTTGAGGGTTTTTGAAAAGAGCATCTGTCTCATTTATTTCCACAATACACCCATCTTTCATGACTGCGATCCGATCTGAAATGTAACGAACAATTGCCAGATCATGTGAAATAAAGAGAAGTGTGAGGGAGAGTTTGCTTTTAAGCTCAATGAGAAGATTGACGATCTGCATTTGAATTGTGATGTCTAGAGAGGAAATCGGCTCATCGCAGACGAGAAATTTCGGGTTTAGGGCGATGGCTCTCGCAATCGCGATCCGTTGCCTTTGCCCTCCGCTAAATTCGTGAGGATACCGTTTTTTTGCACTCAAAGGCAGGCCTACAAGTTGCAAAAGTTCATCCACTCGGTCGGGTAGTTTGTGGATGCGCGTAGGCTCTGCAATCAGACTTTCAATCGTGAGGAGCGGATTTAAAGAGGCGTAAGGATCTTGGAAGATGATCTGCATCTCTTTAAGTTGGTTTTTGTTCCTTTTTTGGGAGATATCCGTTCCTTCAAAGAGAATCTGCCCGGAAGTTGGCGAGGTGAGGCCCAGGATCATTTTTCCAAGGGTGGATTTGCCCGATCCGCTTTCTCCCACTAAGCCTAAAATTTCCCCTTTTCCGATGTTGAGCGAAACGTTATTGACCGCCGTAAAACATTTTTTTCCGAAAAAAAACTGTTTTGTGATGTTGTGGATATTCATAGTTAACGGCGGAGAGGTTTTTTGAATGGCGCGAGGGGAGGGCCTTGCTTGAAGGAGCATTTGGGTGTAGGGATGTTTGGGCGCTTTTAAAATTTGTGCAGCTGTTCCCTGCTCCACAATTTTCCCTGCATAAAAAACGAGAATGCGGTCTGCGATTTGCCCAATTACTCCCATATCATGGGAGATCAAAATTAAACTCATTTTCAAATTTTTTTGGATCTCTTTGATTAAACGGATGATTTGCGCTTGAATAGTCACATCTAAAGCTGTTGTTGGTTCATCCGCGATGAGTAATTTGGGGTTACAGGCAAGCGCAATGGCAATGCATACCCTCTGCCTTTGCCCGCCGCTGAGTTCATGGGGATATTGTTCCGCTCGCATTTTAGGATCGGGGATCCCCACAAGATCGAGAAGTTCCAAAGCTTTTGCAAACGCTTCCTTTCTTGTGGCAAGGCCGTGATAGATCATCCCTTCAGCGATCTGGGACCCAATTTTCATTGTGGGATTGAGACTCGAGAGCGGCGATTGGTAGACCATCCCGATTTTTTTCCCGAGCACTTTGTGAGCTTCTTGCAAAAGATCAACCCCATCAAAATGGGCAGATCCCTCAATTGTCCCTTTTCGGCAAAGGCCGCATAGGGCTTGGATGGCCGTTGTTTTCCCGCACCCGCTCTCTCCAACAATCCCAATCGACTCTCCTTCAAAGACTTCGAAATCTATGTCTCGGACAGCATGAAGATGAGCGGTTTGGGTTTTAAAGGAGACATTTAGATTTTGTACTTTAAGAAGGGGGGATTTTAGCATATACTTGTGATAGAATAGACGATCGTGTATTTCTGTGAATATGTTTACTCGTACAAAAATTGTTTGCACCATAGGCCCTGCGGTCTCTTCCTATGAAAAAATAGTCGCACTGATCCATGCCGGAATGAACGTGGCAAGACTCAATTTTAGTCATGGCACTCATGAGGAGCATGAACAAACGATCGCCAATTTAAAAAAGGCCCGAAAAGAGACGAAAAGCCCGCTTGCTTTGATGCTCGATATGAAGGGGCCAAAAATTCGGATCGATAAGGTGCAAAACGACGCTTTAGCGTTAAAAGCGGGCCAAAAGATCCGCCTTGTCGAGAAAGGGGACGGTTCGGTAGATCAAGTTCCGTTCCACCCCATTGCGGTCATCGAAGCGCTGCATCCCGGGATGAAAATTTTATTCGATGACGGATATATCATCGGTAAAGTGGTTGAAGTGGGGGTGAAAGAGGCCGTCATTGAGATCCAGAATAATGGGGTGTTGAAAAGTGGCAAAGGGGTCAATCTCCCCGGAGCGATTCTCCCTCTTCCTGCGATGACTGAGGATGATTTTGAGGATTTGAAATTCGGCTGCAAGCATGATGTAGATTTTGTGGCAGCTTCATTTATCCGTTCAGCGCATCATGTCAATGCCATTAAAGATTTTTTAGCAAGACAAGGCTTTCCACACATGCCTGTCATTGCCAAGATTGAAAGCACGCAGGGCGTTGAGAATTTCGATAGCATTGTGCAAGCAGCTGATGGGATCATGGTCGCAAGAGGCGATTTGGGCGTAGAAGTGGATTTGGCGATTGTTCCCAGACTGCAAAAGATGATGATTCGCAAATGCTATCTCGCTTGTAAGCCTGTGATTACGGCAACGCAGATGTTGGAATCGATGATTACCAATCCGAGACCTACGCGCGCGGAAGTGTCTGATGTGGCAAACGCGATTTACGATTGCAGCTCTGCGATCATGCTGTCAGCGGAAACAGCGGTCGGAAAGTATCCGATAGAAACAGTTACTTTAATGAAGAGCATAGCGAAAGAAGCGGAAGCTGATTTTGATTATGAGCGGTTTTTCGATCAGCATTCAGAGCGGGATTACCATGATATTTCATCGGCTGTGGCTTTAGCTGCCGTAAAGACTGCGTATAGCGCGCGGGCAAAAGCGATTTTTGCGATCACAACAAGCGGGGCCACCGCAAGGCTTGTGTCCAGACTGCGCCCTTTCATGCCGGTGATTGCAGTTACATCAAGTGAAAAGCATTACCATCAGCTCGGATCGAACTGGGGCGTGATGCCGGTTTTGTGCTCGAGTTGCAAAACGCCTCAAGAGGCGTTTGCTGCAGCTGCTAAATATGCTCTTGATCAAAAGGTGATTGCCTTTGGCGATGTTGTGGTTGTAACAGCTGGCGTTCCTTTTGGGAAAAAGGGGACGACGAATATGATGATCGTCGAAAATATCGGAGAGGTTCTCGTTCGCGGCCATGTTGGATTTGGGCCGAAAACAAGTGGGGAAGTCTACCTCTTGCTGTCACCGGAAAATGTGAGCGCAAAAGAAGTGAAGGGGAAAATCGCAGTGATATCTCATTGCGATAATACATTTATGGAGCCTTTAAAGCACGCGCGCGGCGTGATTTTACAAAATTGGATTGGGGACACGGCGTCAGAGAAATATGCAATTGCTCTTGCTAAAAGTTTAGACATCCCCGTCATGACAAGAGCGGATGGGGCGATTTCTGTGTTAAAAAGAGGCGATGAGGTGACGTTAGATCCTCAGAAGGGAATTGTCTATCGAGGAACTGAAGAGTCAATCCATAACCCAATTTTTTCTCTTTAGACGTCTTGAAAACTTTGAAGGATACCATCGAAGCAGTTTTGAAGCATCGATAGGCGAACTTCCTGGTTTTCTACGTGTCTTATTTTACTGAATTCGGCTCGAAGAGCTTTTATGTGGGCCTTGATTTTTGAGACATCGTCTTCCTTAAAATCTCCAGAATTCAAAATGTTTATTACTAATGAATGAAATTCATCAATAAAATCATTTAAAATTCCCCCTTCTAATTTTTCAAACAATCTCCAAAACCCGAAATCTCCAATCAATAATCCGTTTTCATCAACATAAACATTCTGAGGAGAGAGGTCTGCCCAAAATATATTTTTCTTAAAAACATAAAGACATACTGAAAATGCTTGGATGAGTAATGTTTTTATCTTTTGGTGGGGTAGTTTTTGATCAATAGGAAAGTATTCTGAAATTGGTTTTCCCTGAATTCTATTCATGACAAGTTTGTAATAGATGCTCCCATCTTGTTCTATTTTTTCAAACAGTTCGATGGATTTTACAAGATTTGGGTGGTCCATCATCTTTCCAAGAGCATACTCTGTTCGGAGAGAGCAACCGCTTTTTTTAACAACTAAATGAGGGTTTGTCTTGTGCACGATTACTTTACCGAATAATCCAGATCCAAGTACTTGGTTACGATCTGTGGGGATTAACTCAGATGTTTTTATTTCTCCCTTCCTGTATTCGGTTGGCAAGGGGATATTGTATTTTCTAAAGTTTTCTTTATCTTCAAAGAAGATTGCGTTCATAATTATCCTTTATTAATAATATAATAATTATATCATTATTTTTTAATTAAAATGAAAGTTTTTTTACGGTCTTTGTAAATTATTTATTTTAAAGGTGTGTAGTTGTTTTTGCGCCTTGAGAAAGCTGTTCGCGGCCGGAGATCGTAAGTTGTTCATTATTAACTTCATCCACTATATATAACGCCGATTCTTCAATCACGAGCGGTATA
>CAZQNB010000084.1:0-4512 GCA_964594545.1 uncultured bacterium
ACCGACTCTTTGCTCTTTGCGGCGCCAACACCGGTAATCCCGCCCGCAATCACATGTGTTGAGCTAACAGGCATCCCGAGAAAGCTGGCTGTCAGGATCACAATAGACGCGGAAGCCTCCGCTGCGAAGCCTTGAACTGTATTGATCTTTGTAATTGCAAAGGCCATTGTTTTAATGATCCGAAAACCGCCGGTTGCAGTTCCAAGGCCCATGACAACAGCGCAGGACATGATCACCCAAAGAGGAATGTGAGGCGTGATGAGGTAGCCTCCCGCAAAAAGGCCAAGCGTAATGATACCCATGCTCTTTTGCGCGTCGTTCAGACCATGAGAGAGGGCAACAAAGCAGGCGGACCCAATTTGCAGATGTTTAAATATTTTCTTGTCTTTCGCTGATGGGTTTTTAGATAGGTAATGAAATAGGACTTTCATCAAGCCTAATGCGATGGTGAATCCAATCAGAGGGGAGAGGACCATGGGAATGAGTACTTTGCCGATAACCCCCTTCCAAATTATGGATGAGAGCCCCTGGTGTATCCACGACGATCCAATGAGCCCTCCGATGAGAGCGTAGGATGAACTGCTCGGAATCCCGTAATACCATGTGACTAAATTCCAGGCAATCGCTCCAAGAACTGCGCTCAAAACAACGAGTTGGGTGGCCCCCATGGGATTGACAAGTCCTGTCGCAATGGTTTCTGCGACACCGCTGATCTGCGTTGCCCCTATGAAATTAAGAATCCCTGCGATCAGGATCGCTGCGATCGGTTTTAGAGCGCGGGTGGCAATTACGGTTGATACAACGTTTGCCGCGTCGTGAAATCCATTGGTGTAATCAAAGATGAGGCCGAAAAGAACAATCAGAATGACGATTTCCATATATTTATGTTATATACATTTTGGATAAAAATTTCTATGGGAAGAAATTGTTTTTTCCCACATCATAGATGGTTGAACCTTAAAATTGAGGTATATATGTCTCTACTAAAGAAAGCTATGGTCTCCATGATGGCCATGTTTGTAAGTGTTATCTCCCTAAATGCAGAAACAAAGGAACCCCCAATGAAAAAAACCATTGTCGTTTTCGAAACCAACTTAGGTAATATTGAAATTACTCTAATGTCTGACATCGCGCCAAAAACATGCGAAAATTTCATCGGCCTTGTGAATAAAGAATTCTATAATGGGATCGTATTTCACAGAATCATCAAAAACTTCATGATCCAGGGTGGAGATCCAACAGGCACCGGAGCCGGTGGCCAGTCAATCTGGGGAAAACCTTTCGGTGATGAATGTGTGGCTACTGTAAAATTTGACAAACCAGGTCTTCTTGCCATGGCTAACCGTGGACCTAACACAAATGGAAGTCAGTTTTTTATCACAACTGCCGCAACTCCATGGCTCAATATGAAACACACAATCTTTGGTCAAGTGACTGAAGGGTACGATATCGTGAAAAAAATGGAGGCTGTAAAAACAGGCCTTAATGATAAACCTGTTGACCCCGTAAGCATCGTGAAAGCCTACGTCAAATAAGTCAATATATCCCCCTTCCCTTATCTCAGGAAGGGGGCATATGTGAGACCATTATTTCTTAGAAAGCATAGCTGTTACTGCTGCTGGGATGTAGCCACAACGAGCTGCAGCACCGAGACCAAGAGCTATTGCCGCGGCTGTTGATATTCTTGGATGTGCAGACACTACAGATGCTGAAAATGTAATGGCTCTGCATGCGCCTGAGCTAACAGATCCTGAAACAAGTGCAATTCCCTTCATTGCTGCACTAAAGCATGTGGTAATTCCAGACACTACAGACGATGCTGCAGAACTGACTGTAGACATCGTGTTTGAGAAAAATGACCCTTTTGAAACTTCAAGTAATGAACTTTCCGCAGCTGAAACTGACATAATGAAATCCTTTGTTTATAGGTTTTAAAAAAATGTGAGTGGGGAATTTACATGAACATGCAAGATTTTGTCAACTTCTTAGTTTATCCGTTTTTTTCTTGACGAAATATGCTCCTAAAAACGAAATTATGGTGTTTTTTAGCGAATTTGAGTACACCTCGACTTTGACAATTTTTCGGAGCGATTTTCGCAACCTTTTGATCTACACTCGATTACAGCCCCCTTCAATGGCGTGTTCAAGCCGATTGAAGGGGGCTGTAATCGAGTGTAGATCAAAATCTTGCAAAACTCGCTACCGAAAAATGGTCAAAGTCGAGTATACCAAAGATATCTCAAGAATCGGTATTTGGACTTGATTTTTGGTTTGTTCTCAACTAAATGGAGCTTTCAATGGAAAATATACAAATCGATTGGCTTGTCGTTGTTATCGCGGCAATCCTAAATATGGTGATCGGGTATTTATGGTATTCTAAGTGGCTATTTGCTCATGCTTATGCAAAACTTTGCAAACATACTGATAAAGAGATGAAACCTTGTGCAAAAACAATGATTCTTGGATTCATCGTTTCTTTAGTCATCGCCTACTTCTTGAGCTTCTTTGAAGCCTTCTTGGGAGTGACTACTGTGACCGATGGGATGTTCGTCGGCTTTTTACTCTGGTTAGGATTTGTCGCAACGACACAAATCTCTTCCGTAATCTGGTGCAATAAACCATTCAAACTCTTCATGATCAATTCTGGTTTTAGATTGGTTTCTTACTTAGTGATGAGCGGTATAATCGGTGCTTGATGAAGTCTCAAACTTCTAAGTTTTTGATTATCACTTCCTCTGCAGGTGGGGGATTGTTGCAGGCAGCTGTAGCTCAAGAGCAGCATATCCTGTCACAAAATCCCCACGTGCAGATCATTAAGTGCGACGTCCTTAAAGATTGGGTCTGGCGATGGCTTGGAAATTTCTGCATTGAAAGTTGGAATTCAGCGCAAAAAAAAGGGAATGTTAAATCGCAAGGATTTTACGTTTTTTTTCATCGTTTCTTTGATTATCTAACATGGCCTAATGTTTTTCTTCATACGATCAAGATTTTATTTAAAAATGACATCGATCGAGTCATCGATACGCAGACGACCTCTACTTCTGCGATCATGAAAGCCATTCGTGTGTTCAACTGGAAAAAATCAAAAAACGTAGTCCTCGAAAAAATTGTTGTTGATCTCCCCACAAAAAAGGCGACCCATTTTTTTCGCCCGGTTAAGACTCTTTCTTCCAAAGATAAAAGATATCTGAAGCTCCGCACGATTTTGCCTTTACTAGAAGAAGGACAGAGCTCTGAAGAGTTTTGGAGCTCTCATTGCGGCCTTTCTGAATCGGAAGTGCACTACGAGGATGTAAACGTACGTCAGCCTTTCCGCGTTTTTCAGGGTAAATCAAAGGTGGAAGAATCGATTTCCATTCCCTTTCATTTCAAAAACTCTGAAGAATTAAAACTCATGCAAAATTCTTATGGAAGAGGAAGTATTCAGAGTTCCGTCCATAAAAATCATATAGAATTAGCGCTACCCATAGAGGCCAGAGTATTCACAATTCTTCTCGGTTCTCAGCCAGCCAGGGTGGCGACAATGAATTATGTGAAAAATTTTATCGCCTTGGCGCAGCGATTGAGTCCAACATCTCGCCCGATTTGTCTTTTTGTCTTCTGTGCAGATCATAAGCCCAATACAAATAGCTTATTTAAAGCGATTTCTGAATATGTAAAGACAGTGGAAAATTACCCTTCTTTCCTCTCGATCATCCCTTTTTCATTTCAAGAAGATAAAGTGATCGCGCCTCTTTTTCATCGGAGTCAGGCTACGATTTCTCGTTCAGGAGGAGGCACTGCAATGGAATTAATGGCCGTAAGCACAGGGGAGATCTGGATCCATTCCGAGGCTAAAAATAAATATAGAGATCTATCGTTAAAAGAGCTGTTAAACGGGATTCCTGTGTGGGAGTCGGAAAGCGCTTATTATCTTCTCAAGCTTCGAGGCGCGAAGATTGTCACGCCCGAAACTTTTTTTCCTCATGCCTATCGGTTATCTATTCAGTAAGAAAACTGCGAACGAGACCTTCCCAATCTCTGTTTTCAAAGCATGTAGACACTAAATCTTGCGGCGCCTTCACTTCTTCAGCAAAATCTCCGATGTATTGGGCGAGCTTTCCTTTATCTGCTTCTCGCGTAAGAGAAGGGCCAATCCCATCCATAAAGCCGTTGCGTTTAAAATAGTCTTCAAAAACATCGCGTAAACAAATTCTTAGCTGAGGATGCATCACAATTGTAGAGAGAAATTTTAGCGGATGTACATGGTTGATTTGCGCGCCTAAGTTCTGCATGTAGTTTTTCTTGAGTAAAAGAGAAAGTTTCCCATTGTCTGCCATCGTTGTAATGATTTCGTATATGCGAGATTGATCTTCCTCAGTACAAACCAAGTCTTTGTAAGCTTCCGATTTGTTTTCAGGAGGGAACTTGATCATAGATCCGATTAAGGATGCTAAAGGTGATGGAGCATAATGGATGATTTGAGCGTAAGGTATGTCTTGCATTTTTCCTCTGAGTAGTTGTGTTCTAACC
>CAZQNB010000085.1:0-2005 GCA_964594545.1 uncultured bacterium
AACTGCTAATTCATTGACTCAAATCCTTCCTTTGCCTATTATGTCCCTTTCACAAAGGAGATCACCGTATGTCCCAAAAAAAAATCAAACCTCTCGGCAATAGAATTGTCATTGAAAGAAAAGAAGCTCTCGCAACAAAGGGAGGCATTCTCCTTCCGGAAAGCGCAAAAGAAAAGCCACGCCAAGGCACTGTTATTTCTGTAGGTCCCGGCAGAGTGGATGAAAAAGGAAAAAAACACCCACTTGATCTCAAAGAGGGAGACACCATCCTTTTCTCCTCTTACTCAGGAACAGAATACAAAACAGACGACAAAGATTATCTCATCCTCTCAGAAGAAGATGTTTTAGCAATTCTAAACTAAAGGGGTATCGATATGGCAAAAATGATTCAATTTCACGAAGAAGCTTTAAAATCCATTCTCAAAGGCGTAAAAACTCTTGCAAAAGCAGTCATTGTGACGCTCGGTCCTAAGGGCAGAAACGTTGTCATCGCCAAAGAATATGGATCTCCTCTATCCACAAAAGACGGCGTAACTGTTGCAAAAGAAGTAAATCTAAAAGACAAGTACGAAAACATGGGCGCCCAGCTCATCAAAGAAGCCTCTTCTAAGGCATCTGATGTTGCCGGAGATGGAACCACAACAGCGATTGTTCTTGCGGAAAGCATTTTTAGCGATGGCGTTAAAAACATTTCTGCCGGCGCAAACCCAATGGACATCAAAAAAGGGGTTGAAAAAGCAGTAAAAGTGATCGAAGAGGCTTTGAATAAAATGGCTAAGCCGATCAAAACGCCTGAAGAAATTTTGCAAATCGCCTGCATCTCCTCAAACAACGATTCTTCCATTGGCGCGATCATTGGCGAAGCCATTCAAAAAGTGGGCAAAGATGGAATTGTAACAATTGGAGAAGCGAAAGGAATCGAAACGGTCCTTGAAGTTGTTGAAGGGATGCAATTTGATAAAGGATACCTCTCTCCTTATTTTGTGACGGATGCTGAAAAGATGGAAGTGGTTTTCGAAAACGCCTACATTTTAATCACTGACAAAAAATTGAGCAGCGCAAAAGAACTCGTTCCGATTCTCGAAAAGGCAACACAAAAAAGCAATCGTCCCCTCGTAATCATCGCTGATGACGTAGAAGGAGATGCTCTCGCCACGCTTGTAATCAATAAAGTGAAAGGCGGCAAATCCCTTTGCGCAATCAAAGCGCCCGGATTTGGCGACAAACGAAAAGCTATGCTTGAAGATATCGCTATCTTGACAGGCGCGCAAGTGATCACAGATGAGCTCGGCCACAACATTGAAGAAGTGGGCCTCGAAGTGTTGGGATCTGCCAAAAAAATCAGAATCGAAAAAGACGCAACCACAATTGTGGATGGCAACGGAAAACCAGACTTGATCAAACAACGAGTGGCTCAGATTAGAAACGAACTCAAGCAGCCGAATATTTCAAGCTATGAGAAAGAAAAGCTCGAACAGAGACTGGCTAAACTCAGCGGCGGCATTGGCGTAATCAATGTGGGCGCTGCGACAGAGGCTGAAGCCAATGAGAAAAAAGCGAGAATTGAAGACGCTTTATGCGCAACAAGAGCTGCGATTGCGCAAGGAATTGTTGTAGGTGGCGGCGTTGCCCTCATCCGCGCATCCAAAGCGCTAGATCTTCTCAAATGTACAGGTGATGAAGCCATCGGCGTACAGATCATCAAAGACGCTTGCTTTGCCCCTGCCATTGCGATTGCCAATAACTGCGGTAAAAACGGCAGTTTGGTTGCTGAGAAAATTGCAGAAAAAGAAGGTTCATGGGGATATAACGGGCTCAACGATACATTCTCTGATCTTGTGAAAGACGGAGTCATCGACCCTGTTTTAGTGACAAAAAGCGCGCTGATTCACGCAGCGTCCGTATCCAGCATGCTGATGACCATTGCGGCGATTGTCACCGACAAACCGGAGCCTAAAAAAGACCATCAAACGTCCGGAGGGATGGGCGGCATGGGTGGTATGGG
>CAZQNB010000085.1:2105-4285 GCA_964594545.1 uncultured bacterium
GGTATGGGCGGAATGCCCGGCATGGGTGGCATGGGCGACTTCGGCGGCATGATGTAATTTTAAAAAACTGAACTTCGAGCTTTCTATAAGAGGCTCGAAGTTTCTATAAAAAATGAGTTTTTTATGATTGGTGAAATTCCTTTCAATTCAGATTGTTCAGTCTACGCACTACCTCCTGAGCATCAACAGGAAAGAGAAATTCAGGCGATTTTGAGCCATCCGCGTTTAAAAGAACTTTTAGGACGCTTGTTAGCCTGTTATCCAGTGAGCTTAACTCAGGAAGAGATTGTTGCGACGAAAGTTTCCCAAGTAGGTATCAGGGGAAATGGAGATAAAGAGTATGTTGTCGAAACAAATGCCCCTCATTTTTCTATCTTTGCTCTTGTCACTTACACCCATGACGAACATCTTATGCAACCCAAAAATTTCTCCATAACCTTTACTCTTTTTTGCGAACAATAGACGGCCCCTACATTTCGAAAGAGGTATATACCGAACGTCATTCAAAATTTAGGTTTTATGATTAGTTCTCATTCTACGCACCAGCACCACAAAATAAGCATTTTAAAACCATTCGATCCAACGACAAATAACTCGCTCCAAACATGTTCGATCTGCTTAGAGGATTTACAAAGCACACAGAAGGGACTTGCACACATAAGTTCTAATACCTCCCACCCATTTCATGACACATGCATCCGAACCCATATTGTCGGTCAAATTATAGCTACCACCTTTCCTAACTGTCCAAATTGCCGAGCTTTGGTGACTTTAAATGATGATACCATCCCCGTCGAATCTAGAATAAATGAACTCTACCTTCGAGGACGTCGGTTGCTCGATCCCAACACAACGATGACGATCGATGATAGTCCATGCTCAAGTTTGGATTGTTATCTAGAAGCTATGAAATTAAATGATACGGCCCCACTATCCTGGTACAATTTAGGAATTGTGCTTGGCAAAAAAACCATCAATTATCAGGACAATGTATACTGTACAAAAAAATGCTATTTGCGAGCTTTAGAATTAAACCCCACTTATGTAAAAGCATGGGGAAACCTGGGAGAGCACCTTGGTCCGAAGGAAACAATCAGATTCAACATGAAAGAGTTCACAAAGGTGGACTGTTATCTAGAGGCGCTAAAATACAATCCTAAAGATAGCATCACTTGGGGGAATCTAGGAGCAGCTCTCTTTGTTAGCCCCAGAACCGTTACAGTACAAGAAAAGGAGTATGATGCGCGAGCATGCTATTTAACAGCGTTAGACATCAATCCTACAGATGCATTGATATGGGTCAATCTACAAATGACTCTTCGTCCTGATGAAGCAATTGTTTTTAAAGAAAAGAAATATGACAAAAAGTCTTGTTGTGTAACAGCACTAAGATTTAATCCAAGCTATGGACGCGCTTGGCAGTGTTTAAGTCAACTACTCCGCGATGATGAAACCATTGAAGTCAATGGAGTAGCATACGATAAGGTTTCTTGCTTTCAACAATATAGAACCCATAGTTTTTTATGATTAATGAAATTTCTTTTAGTTCAGATTTTTCGCTCTACGCGCTACCTCCTGAGCATCAACAGGAAAAAGAAATACAGGCGATTTTGAGCCACCCGCGCTTAACCGAAATTTTGAGAGGTTTATTAGACTGCTATCCAATGAGCTTAACCCATGAAGAAGTTGTTGCGACGAAAGTTTCCCAAGTAGGTATCAGGGAAAACGGAGATAAAGAGTATATCGTCGAAACAAATGCTGCTCATTTTTCTATCTTTGCCCTTGTCACTTACACCCATGACGAACATCTTATGCAACCCAAAAATTTCTCTATAACCTTTACTCTTTTTTGCGAACAATAGATAAACCCTAAAGCTCCCCGTCAAAAGAAATCTGATAGACAGAAACCCTTTTGCAATGGTAGAACCATTGCTTGCAAAAAGAGGCTATTTTGGATTTTAACCAATCAATCATTTCGATCGGCATCATATTTATATCCTCTTTACTCTATGGATTTGCAGCTCTTAAAACATACGACATGTTCAAAGAAGCTATCCACAAGAATAGTCGACCTAAACTTTGGTGGGCATTTTCCACTTTAATTTTCGGATTTCTCCTGGTACTTTATGTGTTTTTCAATACAGCGATAAAGAAGTAAAAATGGATACAGGAGAAGTTAT
>CAZQNB010000086.1:0-4202 GCA_964594545.1 uncultured bacterium
ATAGATACAATTGCGCGCAAATAGCTCTGTAGTGTATGTATGCGATATACAGGAGACTTGATACTTGTTTGCCCTCGTGAAAACGCAGACCGTGCGCGTTCTTGAAATGATCGGAGAGTCCGTCTCTCTCGTTATCGATGTCGTCGGCTCTTCATTTAAACAAGCGCCTCCATGGAAGCTCATTCGTGAGCAACTCTATCACATCGGCGTCATGTCCTTATCCGTTGTCGCCATCACCGGCTTTACAACCGGCTTTGTCTTAGCCGCCCAATCCTTCTACCAACTCGGCGAAAAAGGGCTCTCTGCCGTGACCGGCGTTTTAGTGGGCAAGGCCATGCTCACCGAACTTGGCCCCATTTTGACTGCGTTCATGGTCACGGGAAGGGTCGGCTCCGCGATGTGCGCAGAGCTTGGCACGATGAAAGTCACCGAACAAATCGACGCCCTAAAATCAATGGCGATCAATCCAAACGCCTACCTTGTCGCCCCGAGATTTATTGCGGGCGTTTTCATGATCCCACTTTTGACTCTCTTTAGCGCGGTCATGGGGATTTTTGGAGGGTATCTGATTGCGATCACTTTGTTTCACATGCCCACTTCTTCTTATTTCGATCCGATGCAAATCCACATCACCCTATTTGATCTTGCCACAGGCGGCATTAAGTCGCTTATCTTTGGCATTCTTCTCGTCACTGTCTGCTGCTACAAAGGGATGAAAACATCAGGCGGCGCGGCTGGAGTTGGCAAATCGACCACGCAAAGCGTTGTCACAAGTTATATTCTCATATTGATCTCGGACTTTTTCCTCACGATGGCCCTCAATATGATCCACCAACAAATGCGCTACGAATGGATGAGAAACTAACCTATGATTCGGGTACGAAATCTTTGGAAAAGGTATGGCGCAGCGGAAGTCCTAAAAGGGTTAAGCCTCGATGTATTGCAAGGAGAAATCCTCGTCATTTTAGGAAGGTCAGGCGTTGGGAAAAGCGTCCTTTTGCGCCACATTATCGGGATTGAAAAACCGGACGCCGGCACCATCGAAGTCAATAATGTCAACATCACCTCGTGCAAAAAAAACGAGATCTACTCCGCTGTAAAAAATATGGGGATGCTCTTTCAAGGGGCTGCCCTTTTCGATTCGATGAATATCGAAGAAAATACCGGCTTTTACCTCAAACAGCATGGCGATCCTGTCACTAAAAAACCCTTCCCCTCAGCAGTCATTAAGTACAAAGTCATGGAAGCGCTCGCCATGGTAGGTCTTGAGGGGTGTGAGAAAAAAATGCCATCGGATCTGTCGGGCGGCATGCGCAAACGGGCAGGTCTTGCCAGACTCATTGTCTACCGCCCCTCTATTTTACTCTATGATGAACCAACAACAGGGCTGGACCCGATTACCGCCCAACAAATCAACGAGCTCATTGTCAAAACACAAAAAGAGCTCAAAGGGACAAGTATCGTTGTGACCCACGATATCCATTCAGCATGCTTCATAGCAGACAGGCTAGCTCTTCATCAAGATGGAAAAATTGCCCACCTTGCAGATCTAGATACGTTTATGAAAATCGATGACCCAACAATTAATTTTTTAAGAGAAAATCTTATCTCTACACTTAGAAAGGATCCTCAATGACAGAAAAAATGAAAAATATCCTCATTGGTCTTTTTGTGATCACATCAGTGACCTTAGTCATTGGGATGATCCTCTTCTTAGACCCCAAGATTGGAGATGGAAAAAAAACTCTTGAAGTGAGATTTGCCAACATATCCGGCATCACGATCGGAACAAGAGTAACGTTTGCAGGAAAACCGGTGGGAGAAATCGTAACGATCCGAGAAATCCATGACGCTAGAGAAGCTGCTGCTGACGACACCGGAAGGGTCTATTTTTACCAATTGACTCTCCGGATCGACTCCAGCGTCCACGTCTATAATTTTGATGATATCGCCATTCGAACTACAGGACTCATGGGAGAAAAATCGATTGCAATCCTCCCCAAAACGCCGCCGCATGGAAAAACAGCGCATTTAATTACCGACCAAATCATGACTGCCAATTCGATTGACCCTTTAGACAACACGTTCAATCAAATCTCCAAAGTATCCAATAGAATGGAAAACACGATCGAACATTTGGATAAATGGTTTTTGAAAAACCAAGACCACCTCTCAGAGTCGATTGCCTCGTTTAACCAATTTATCGACCAAGGAAGCGCCCTTCTCTCTTCCATTGACCAAACCGGGCTTGTCCCCTCGCTCTCCTCTGCAAGCGGAAAACTCAATGAAAATCTCGAAATCATCAAATCCGCGCTCACCGACGACGATCTCCTCCATAAAATAGCCACCCTTGCTGAAACGCTTAATCAAGCGGGAGATGCATTTAATACCGATGGGGTCGCCACTCTTTCAAATCTCCAACAAATCACGCGCGATATAGCTAAAGGCAACGGAACCATCGGCAGACTCATTACCGGGGAAGATTTTTATCTTCGTTTAAGTTCGCTTCTCGGCAAAGGGGAAACGCTCATGAACGACGTCAATCACTATGGTCTTCTTTTTCAATACGATAAACACTGGCAAAGAAGTCGGACAAAGAAAGCCAATTTCCTAAAAACGCTGGAAAAGCCGCATGAATTTCGGGACTTTTTTGAAGGGGAAGTAGACACCATCACAACTTCTCTCGGAAGGCTGACCGAGCTTCTTGATGTAGCCGGCAATGAACGGAAAAAAATCGTTGAAAATGAGCAGTTTAAGCAACAATTTGGATCGCTTCTTCGCAAAGTCCAGTCCTTAAACGACGCCCTCAAACTCTATAACGAAGGGCTGATTGCGGATACCCATAACGAATGATCTCATAATTTGCGCATCAGTTCTTCGATTTTTAATAGCGCCGGCGGACGATCACTCCAGGATAGTTTCTCCATATAACGATTCACAGACTCTTGATCTGTAAAATCACAATCCTCTAACAAACCGGGACAATCAGCTCTTATTATATACTCTTTTACATATACGGACAGAGAATCTAGCCACAATTTTTGATCTCTCAACCACTGAGAAGACTGTCTATAACAGGGAGCATCTACTCTATATTGACTAAATCTCAAAATCTCATTTCGAATCGCATTGATGAACGAGGTTTTAAAAAAAAGAACCCTGCCCAATTCATCAGGTCTATTCTCATGAAACGCGCCTGCAGCAGGTCTTAGATGCTTAGGTAATACGCTCTCTTGCCCTTGATTCATAATTTCAGAATGGATTCGAGCAGCAGGTGATAGTCGAAAATCCCAAATCCTACATTGGTTGCTCGTCGATAGATCAAATATTCTTGTCCTATCCGAACTATAGGCAACAGACCAAGGCCCTGCTGCATGCTCAGTCAATGTTTGCATACGTTTACCTGCTTTAACGTCCCAAATCGTAACTGTTCCATCCCTCAAATTGGTCACCACATCTCGATTGTCCGAACAATAAGTACCAAAGGTGGGGGAATATAAATCCTTTACCGTTTTCTTGCACGCACCGGTCTCAACATCCCAAATCTTAGCCATTCCGTCCTCTGATGAGGTCAGAACCTCTGGCCCGTTTGAAGAAAAGAAAGCGTATAAGACCCTATCTTCATGCCCGGTCAACGTGTGTAGGCAAGCGCCTGTCTCAACATCCCAAATCCTAGCAGTACGGTCGCTTGATGCGGTCACAATCTTTGCCCCGTTCAGATCAAAGACAGCATATAAGACCTCATGTGTATGCCCAGTCAACGTGTGTAGGCAAGCGCCTGTCTCAACATCCCAAATCCTAGCAGTACGGTCGCTTGATGCGGTCACAATCTTTGTCCCTTCAGGATTACCCGTAACAGAACGAAGTCCACCTTGATGCCCGCTTAAAGTATGTAGGATAACAGCTTTTCGGCTAATGCCCGGAAAACTCGTTCTTAAATGTGTCGTTACGGTCTTTGCAAAAACTGAAGAGACAATCGAAGAAAAACCTCGATTCGTTTGACGTATATTCCTTAAATCAGCTTCGGAAGAATAAGAACAAATATTTTCCCTGCATTCAGCAGGAAGTCTAGTAATTACTGACATAATCTATGCAATTATACAGAGATCTTCTATTTACACAGAAGTCGATTCTTCAATCACGAGCACTATATACCGCTCGTGATTGAAGAATCGGCGTTTGGACGGGATTGAAAGCTGCCG
>CAZQNB010000087.1:0-3913 GCA_964594545.1 uncultured bacterium
CGAAACTGATATTCTTGAATATCAGTGAGAAAGGATCGTTCAAAGATGACGTGCTGGACGATGCTACAACTCAATGTTATTTTTGATAGATGGTATTATACCGTTCGTAATTGAACAATCGACGTTTGGGCGGGTTCAAAGCTTTGATAATCAATTAAAAAAAAGAGGGCTGTATTCATTCAATACTGCCCAACAACTAAAAAATTTTTCGTGTATAATTATATTCTAAATAATAGGGGATATTTTTAAATATGACTTCCTTAAATCGTAACAACCTTATTCAAAGCCAAGGTTCTTTTACGCCGAGTACAAGAACTATGAACTCTTGTGAAAGGGGTTTGTTAGACTCTATTCGACGCGTGCAGGAGATAGCGACGCAATGGCGAAAAGAGTCTCTTCCTCTCTCTGAATTTATTTGTCCGATTACTTTTGAATGCATGGAACATCCGAATCGAATCAACCCATGCCGCCACACCTTTGATCATGCTCCCATTGCACAAGCACTTGAAAACCCTCCTAAAGCCTGTCCCAAGTGTAGGACTCCTGCAACATATGAAAATCTCGAACCTGATCAAGCTTTGCAGGTAAGGATTACAAATTGGCTAGCAGAAGACCAGACCCCTCCATTAGAAAATGAGGAGCAATTCCTTAAACTCCAAGAACAAGCTATAGCTTGTGAAAAAAGGGACGAAGCTGCGCTTATTCACCTTCGGCTTGGGGTATATCAATTCGAAAAAACACAGGATTTACAAGCCATGATTGCCTCTTTCAAGACTGCTCAGCAATTGGGTTTGTCTTTGGAGGGCCTTAACTCTGTTATTATGGTTCTAGATTTGCTTCTCGGCGCAACTCCTGAAAAAATAACAAACGCTATGAAGTTAGCTAAGGCTCAAAAAGAGAAGGAAGAGGCGATTTATATTTTAAGCCAAGTCATTGCCTCCGATCCCTTGCATTTTGCGGCGTATGACGCGCTTGCGCCTCTATTAAAGTTTGAAAAAAGAAAGGAACTTCTTCTGCTTGCCGCCTACGCGGCAGAAAAAGACCAAAAACCCGAGATAGCAGCACGTTATCGCGCTGAAGCAGTAAGGCGCCCCATCCCTACATCGATTTCAAAAGAAGAATGGGCAAATCCACAATTGTTACTTAATTCAGGCAAGCTCCCCCCATACCCTGAAGCGATGCAAGCATTTCTTGAGGCCTTAGACCCTTCAGATCCCTCAAAAAAAGCCAGGGAGACGCATATCATTGTTCCTTTATTCAAAGAATTAGACGGAAAGCCCCGTACCTTGGAGAATCTCAATGCATTCGACAGGATGCTGACAGGAGGGACAGGCTGTCGATATATTGAGGAACGTATTTTAAAGGCTACTGTACATAAGCCCGCAGAAGCAGATTTTGAGTGGGCCGTTATGACAAAAGATGTTCTCCCGGGAACTAGAGAAAAACCGTATGAGACCCAAAAATCTCTTGTTCAAGCCCTTGGTTATAAAGTGCCGGGTTTTTTAGATGCGGCGACAGCTATTTTGTGGGAAAAGCGTCGTTCAGGAGATCGATTTTTTACAAAGGATAGCACTTCATGGACCTACACACGGTGTGAAGAAAAGGTTCGTAAGTGGAATTTAGTTGTTGGTGGTTTTACCCCGTCTGGCTTGGACGTCGGCAGCCACGTCTGTGACATTGAGACCATTGGCATGGCGGGCCTCCGGAAGTTCTAAGGCTATTGGTTTTTGGCTCTTTGGTCCTTGGCACTTGCGATCGAGGAAATTCGACGCTTTGACGCGCTTAAAAAATCAACTTTTGAGGTTGTTTGGGCATACCATTTTACCTATGTTTAAAACATTTTTTATATATACAAAATCACTTTTAACTAAAAGATTTTTCGTGTATAATTATATTATAAATAATAGGATATTTTTTAAATATGACTTCCTTAAACCGTAACAACCTTATTCAAAGCCAAGGTTCTTTAGGTTCTTTTACGCCGAGTACAAGAACTATGAACTCTTGTGAAAGGGGTTTATTATATTCTGTTCAACGCGTGCAAGGAATAGCAAGGCAATGGCGAAAAGAGTCTCTTCTTCCTCATGAATTTAGTTGTCCGATTACTTTTGAATGCATGGAACATCCGAATCGAATCAACCGATGCGGCCACATCTTTGAACTTGCTCCCATTGCACAAGCACTTGAAAACCCTCCTAAAGCCTGTCCCAAGTGTAGGACTCCTGCAACATATGAAAATCTCGAACCTGATCAAGCTTTGCAGGTAAGGATTACAAATTGGCTAGCAGAAGACCAGACCCCTCCATTAGAAAATGAGGAGCAATTCCTTAAACTCCAAGAACAAGCTATAGCTTGTGAAAAAAGGGACGAAGCTGCGCTTATTCACCTTCGGCTTGGGGTATATCAATTCGAAAAAACACAGGATTTACAAGCCATGATTGCCTCTTTCAAGACTGCTCAGCAATTGGGTTTGTCTTTGGAGGGCCTTAACTCTGTTATTATGGTTCTAGATTTGCTTCTCGGCGCAACTCCTGAAAAAATAACAAACGCTATGAAGTTAGCTAAGGCTCAAAAAGAGAAGGAAGAGGCGATTTATATTTTAAGCCAAGTCATTGCCTCCGATCCCTTGCATTTTGCGGCGTATGACGCGCTTGCGCCTCTATTAAAGTTTGAAAAAAGAAAGGAACTTCTTCTGCTTGCCGCCTACGCGGCAGAAAAAGACCAAAAACCCGAGATAGCAGCACGTTATCGCGCTGAAGCAGTAAGGCGCCCCATCCCTACATCGATTTCAAAAGAAGAATGGGCAAATCCACAATTGTTACTTAATTCAGGCAAGCTCCCCCCATACCCTGAAGCGATGCAAGCATTTCTTGAGGCCTTAGACCCTTCAGATCCCTCAAAAAAAGCCAGGGAGACGCATATCATTGTTCCTTTATTCAAAGAATTAGACGGAAAGCCCCGTACCTTGGAGAATCTCAATGCATTCGACAGGATGCTGACAGGAGGGACAGGCTGTCGATATATTGAGGAACGTATTTTAAAGGCTACTGTACATAAGCCCGCAGAAGCAGATTTTGAGTGGGCCGTTATGACAAAAGATGTTCTCCCGGGAACTAGAGAAAAACCGTATGAGACCCAAAAATCTCTTGTTCAAGCCCTTGGTTATAAAGTGCCGGGTTTTTTAGATGCGGCGACAGCTATTTTGTGGGAAAAGCGTCGTTCAGGAGATCGATTTTTTGCAGACGATAGCACTTCATGGACCTATACATGGACCTATACACGGTGTGAAGAAAAGGTTCGTAATTGGAATTTGATTGTTGGTGGTTTTACCCCGTCTGGATTGTACGTCTACCACGACGACGACTACTATGGCTATGGGAGCATTGGCGTGGCGGGCCTCCGGAAGTTCTAAGGCCACCCGTTTTTGGCTCTTTGGTCGTTGTATTAGGACATTGATTTTTTGTTTCTTGTTCTTTTTAATGTCGGCGGAGCCGACAAATTTCTTTGAAAAATCCGGATTTATTTTATTGTTTAAATGAATTTTAATATTAGACAAAACAATAAAATCATCGCAATATCTAAGATAGTTTTCTCTTTAAGTGTTTGTTTGATAAAATCATCCAATTCGTGCAGGTAGATAGTCGATATTCCGGCACGCTTTTTGAAGAACGAACTGTTTCAGGGAAATCACAGCTTGCGCAAGTGATCCGACATTCCCAAAACGTGTTTTAAGATGCTGGTTATACCCAAACAACCTCAAAAGTTGGTTTTTAAGCTGCGTGAAAGCTGCCGAATTTTCTCGATCGCAAGTGCCTTTGTATTTCTAATACTAAGGCACTTGCGATCGAGGAAATTCGACGCTTTGACGCGCTTAAAAAATCAACTTTTGAGGTTGTTTGGGTATATATGCAAA
>CAZQNB010000088.1:0-3851 GCA_964594545.1 uncultured bacterium
GTGTTGCCTCAAGAAGAGGAAATTTCCGAAGAAGAACCGGTTGAAGTTCCTTTATAATCGTTTAAAAAAATTTACCACCGAGACTTAAGAAACGCCGAGAGAATAGAGAGAGTTTTATAGCTCTCTCTATATTTCCTCGGTGTTAAATTTATTGTTGGACGACCCCTTATACCAAACGCAATAAATAACTTCCTATTTAAGCTGCGTGAAAGCTGTCGACAAATCGAAGATCGTAAGTGGCATAGTATTAAGTCAATACAATGCCACTTACGATCTTCGATTTTCGACGCTTTGACGCGCTTAAATAGGAAGTTATTTTTTGCGATTGGTATTAGTCCGCAAAAGCATTCAATGTTACGGTAAATGCAGCAGCACCGGTCTTTGCGTAAGCGAGCGCTAAAATGAGATTGCTCTCATATTGTCCGTATTTCGAAACAGGCTGAGAGAACTGATATTTAGGGAAAAGGGTTATATTGGTTTGTGCCCCTCCTGCGTTTTTTACATATTGAATTTGGAAGGGATTTGATGTGGTTGATTGCATGGAGACTGCGCCGGAAGTATACTCAGTGAATGATCCGCTCGCTCCTTGTCTGTAATATAAAGTATACCCCGTATTCACAGTGAATGTAAGAGCATACGTTGTGCTATCTGCAAATACAGAGGAATTAAGAGTCCCGCTGTTCGCGGATGAAATTCCATTCAATGTATACATCCCAAAGACAACCGGCGTTTTTGGGGTTGTATCGCTGCTCGCAACTGTTGAGCTGATCCCTAATTTATCATCATAATCAAATGCGTAGGCAAGGCCTAAATCAGGAGTAAATTGAGCACTTCCTGCATTATACGAAGTGGGTGGGTAAGGAGAGTTTTGCGCTAGGGTTTGGGGCTCTTCTGCGATTGAATGTAAATAGCCCGCATAGGAGTTAAACCAAGTCGATTTTGGATTGAAAAGTGAGTTGTAATAGTAATTTGGGGTGACTGAATTTGCACAGCCTCCCGCAGGTGTCGCTGCAGTGAAACACGGCATGTGATTTTGTAGAGTGAGCTGTAATAGGGGGGATGCGCTGTTAAAGTAGGCGTTATCACCGATTAATCCGACAATAAATGCACTGGAGAAATATCCTGTTAGCAAAGTGATATCAATGGATTGATTTGGATTGGAAGTTGCAGAGTCTGCAAGAGCCGTACTTGCAGAATACATATTGGCTACGGACATATTGCTTCTAGGAATGTTGATGAAATAAGCTGAATTTGCCCCGGTGCCGGTAAACTTTAAGATTGCGCTCGATCCTGAGCCGACAACGCTAGATTCATATGTGATTCCGGATCCATTAAACCGGGTATCTGAAGTAAAGTAGAGAGCGTTGCTTGGAGTCCCGTAGTAAGTGAAGAGCTGGTCTAAATAAGCGGTCGTATTAGAATAGGCTGCATTTGTCAGAAAATCGGATGGGAAACTAGGATAGGAAAAGCTATCTGGTTGAGTCATGGTTACGCTGTGCTTTGGGGCTAGCATCCGGATGTAGAAAGCGGGTGTTGTAGATACATATGGATCTGTATAAAAGGGGAGTAATAGATTGTTCCAGGGATTTGGAGAGGCCGAACCGGGATTATAGGCTAGAAATCCTGAGAAAATATCAGCTACTGCCTCTGTATATCCAACTAAGTTAGTCGTATTAACGCCGGTTTGTGTGAATTGTTGGACTGTGTTTGTATTGTCAATATAGTAGAGTCCTAGAAGTGTTGAAATCCCTAAATTATCTACTTGTGAGTTGTCTAGAAATGGCTGGACGGGAATGTCGGTAGGAGGAGCAGAGCCGAGCGCTGTTAAAGTACATTCGACGAAATCATTGATGATGTAAAAATTGGGATCTTGAAAATTAGCTCCGCCGTTTGCAGGGCCGTTAGGGGCAAAGTTTCCTGTGCCGGGATCAATTGTTACAGATAAGTAGCTAGGGTGATCAATCGAGATCACGAGCCTGCCTGAGGTGATTCCCGTTGGGAGGTACAATAAATAAAGATCTGTTTGGTCTTTTACTGTAGGGAACTGATCGAGCGTATAAGAGAAATTGGGTGAAAAACTATTTGCGCTTAGAGGCGCTGGATCCATTTGCCCCAGAGGTCCTTGCGGGGCTAAATAATAAAAAGCCCAATTTGTTACGGCTAGATTAGCGCCATATACAGTGATATACACACGACTCGGATCAAGACCTGTTTCATTTTTAAATACCAGAGGGAAATACTGCTTTCTGTATGTGATGGGGATCGGTTTAGGCGTGGGGGGCGGTCCCGGAGGCCCTGGAGGCCCCGGAGGGCTTATTGGGGATGAGGGGCTTCCTGTGCATGATGAAGTTAACCCGACAGAGGCTGTAATATCTTGTTCTTCGCAAACAAAAGCATCGTAAAAATCTTGCATGGTAGTTTGAGCATTTAGATCCCATGCAAATCCTGTGAGATAAAAGAATAATAGTGCGTAGATATTTAGCATAATGCCTCAGGTATTATTAGATAGATTCAAAAGTTAGCTCTTTCATTAAAAATCAACTCTAAAGGAGATGTTTAGACCGTTGATGTAAAGATTTCCTGAGGGAGAAGCGGAAATGGCGTGAGCTAGGTCGTCAACAAAACATCGAAACATGTTTTGATTAAAGAAGATCTGAAAATTATAGGTGGCGGCAAAGTCTGTATGCCATTTTCTCATGCCCCAGTAGGATCCCCATGAAAAACCAAACTCTAGATCGCAATGACCTCTGAGATAATTTAGGTTTTTTTGTCGAATATTATAATTATTCGCTCCAGAGACAAGTCCAGCGCTACTTAAGGATTTCTGTTTTGTATTTAAGCTTGTGTATTGGGTAAATAAGATGTCTCCGGAGCCTTTCCCTAGCATCTTAACTCCGCAGCCTAATTTCCAGTCGGTAGATATCCCAATCCTTGGGCCTACTCCCCATGAGTGCGTGGTGCGTTTGATGGATAAATTTTGAAATAGGAGGTTTCCGGATACTTCATCCATGTATTGAGCGTTTAATTTCTGTGAAATGATGGCTCCGCGCGCACCGAAAAACGGATGGAACATCAGGCTTGTACCGATATAATAATGTCTTGCGATACTGAGATCGATCAGATTCATATTCAATTTCCATTTTTCTTTTCCTGAAAGGTAGGATGAAGAAAGGATGGAGTTAGGGATCTCAAGAGATGGGTATAGAGAGAGTCCCGACGAAGCTTCAGAGGCTGAGCTTGTTTGAGAAGTGTTTTGAAACCAGGTGTATTCTGAAAAAAGGTCCCAATGGTCCCGATCAAGATTTAGACCGAGGCCCACTTTAAATCCGGGGGAAAATCCAGGGTTTAAATTGACGAACTTCCCATTTAAGACATAGGACGAGTCACTACTTCCAACAATTCCAAGTTCAAGATTTTCTTGGGATGGATTCCAATAGATGAACGATACTGTTGTAAAAACATCCCAGCATCTATCGACAGCAATGCGTGAGGGCGCGCTATATCCTGGCTCCATGGGGAAGACTTCTTGAATTGGGGTGCATGGTTTGCATGGCGTGCACTTCGAAAGTTTCGATGCTAGGCATGGTTTTTCCGGCGTTGGGCAATTGTCTTTTCCATAGATCGGAGTAAAAGCTAAAAACGATGCTAGGATCAAAGGATGTATTTTTGTGAGCAAATTCATTTTTTATTCCCTTTTAGAAAGTGTTTAGACTTCTCTCGCCCCAGAAAAGAGCGCTTCAGAAATGAAGAGTATCTGAAGTGGTGAAATTTATTAAAGAAATTATTTTCATTTTAAAATGAAAATCTGGCGTTGAGATCGATCCCTGCAAATAGGTATGTGTTGCCGGGAA
>CAZQNB010000089.1:0-3717 GCA_964594545.1 uncultured bacterium
TTACCTATCTCCGGACTTGCTGATATCCTGCTATTTCTTTTTTTTCATGTGTACCCAAGACACCTCAAGACCTGTGAAATCTTTTTAATGAAAATTCCCGATCTCAAGTGGTTAACATCTTTGCTTTTTGCAGCCGACAATGGCTAAGACCGATGCGATGATTGCGAGAAAGTAAAATAACCCGTGGCATCCGATGCAATTCATGGCAATGGGAGCCATGATTGGGCCTGCGATCGCTCCAATTCCGTAGGATAGGACAAATCCGCCTGTTGCGGAAACAAGCTGGTGATCGGCTACTTTTTCGCACGCATGAGCCATGCTTAAGGGATATATAGTAAAAGAAAATCCGCCGAAGAGAAAGATCAAGACCAAAAGTAGATTCGGGGAAAGGTGTCCAGAGAGGGCAATTGCGCAGCCGATGATGGCTGTAAATACGCTCGAAAGCATGAGGACGCCTCGCCGATTGTTTTGGCTTGCCAATTTGCCAAGCGGCCATTGGAAAATCAGCCCTCCAAAAATTAAAAGCGCCATAAGATTGCCGATCTCTGAGATATTCATCCCAATTTCTTTTGCGTAGATAGGGACGAGGCCATAGATAGCCGCCAAGAGAATGCCGGAAATAAATACCCCAATGAGCCCAAAGGGGGAAATTTTAAATAGCTCTGAGGATTTAAGTCTCGGAGATCCGCTCTCCATTTTTGGCTGGGGAATCTTCTTTAAGACAAGCGGAAGAATGGAAGATGCTGAAAGCGCTGCGATGATCCAAAAAGGCTGCGCTGTCATGGGATCTGAGATGTTGATGAGCAGTTGCCCTAAAGATAGGGCGGCGTAGAATACCCCAAGATACACAGAAAGGATCATCCCTCGAAGGGCCGGAATCGACTGCATAAGAAGCCAGCTTTCGATCACAACAAATATCCCCGCAGTGCATATACCCCCGAGAAAGCGGAGAATGATCCAGAAGGTGGGATCAACCCACATGCTTTGGAGTAAGATCAGCCCGGTTGTCATCCCTGCGAAGGTAACAAACGATCGGATATGCCCCATCTTGGAAATCCATCGATCGATCCAGATCGATCCAACGAATATACCTACATAGAGAGAGGCTGTTACCAACCCTATCGTCTCATGAGAGTACCCCTCCATCTCTAACCGAATGGAGATGAGCGTGCTGCACAAGCCACTTGCTAAAATCAATAGAATAAGGCTCAAAAAGGGAGCAATGAGCGAACGTATTAACGGGATCATATCCTTATGATGCCCAAAATCGGATTTAATATTAATTACAATTTTTAAAATTCTTTGAATTAGTTGGTTACGATTGTAATACTATTTATTGCGATTAAGGTGTAATAATTATGAATAGATAGTTATTGGAGATTTAAATGCATCCGAAAGTAGCCGAACTAATTCATATTAAAGAAGCAATGGATAATTTAGCTGCGATTGCCTCGATTAATCTTGAAAGCCCGCCCCCCATTGGAATCCTCAAAGAGACCCGCATTGTCACAAATCCGGAAGAGATGGAGGCAAAAGAGGTCAGGTGGCTGAGCGAAGAGGGGGCGGATGTCATACTCAATGTGTTAGATCTGACCTATCGAACTGTCCATCACCATCTGCAGAGCTTATATGACAATCCGGGCATGGATTGGGAATCGAAGAAAAGTCTAGATGGGATCGCTGCGATGATGTCTTTAGTTGGGGAGTCTTCCCAAAAGATGAACGCGTATCTAACATTTCGTTTTGATCAGCCCCTTTCTTTAAAAGTGGAGCAAAGAGAAGCCTATCGTTCATTGCAACGTTTTTATAGAGAAAGATTTGCGAAAAAGTTTGTGGGCGGGGTTGAGGGGAAAGAGGCGTGGGAGAGGGCGTGGCATGAAAAACATTCTCTTCTTGATGCAACGGGGAGTGAACTGAAAGATTTTGAGGCGCTTTTAAGGGATAAAGAGTACGAGCTTTTTTATATCGCAAGTGAAGATGGGGTTCCCTATTTAAGTGAAAAGCTCCTTCGGAATGTGAAGTTGACTGTTGATTTCGATGTAGAGGTAGGCTCTTTTGAAGAAGATCCTTTTTTGAAAGTGAAGGCGATGCTGGATCGGGATCTTCAGGCGTCATCTAGACAAATTCTTCATAGTTGTCATGAGGAGATTGAGACTTTTTACAAAAATGGGAAAGAGATTTTTCATTACGCGCTAGCAGGGATTTTAAGCAAGGCGATCATGGCCTTATTTTTATCTTCCAATACGCGCCATCTTTTGCAGAGGACGGTTGTGAAAAGCTGTACCCAGTACTTTGTCGATTTTCAGAGGTTTTTGCGTCTTGCGATGAAAAGCCCCGAGTATCAGAAATGGGTTGCGTACCCACCATCAAAAAAGGAAATTCTCGAAAATCAATTACTCTTTCTTGTTTCTAAGCTTTGTGATTGTTTAATCCGTCGAAAATGTGGGATTAAGCAAGAGGCTATTGGTCTGATTCATCGCACCATGAGACGGGGAGCTGAGCTGAATGGAAAAGAGGAGCTGCATTTCGAAGATATGTCATGGAGTAAGCTGTTATATGAGGATGAAAAATTTAGAACTCTTCTCCATAAATTCCCTAGCGGTCCCCTTCTTAAAACCTTAGATACAGTGCGTGAGGCACAAGAGGACGGGGTTTTAATTCCGTTTGATCCTTGGATTCAGGGCAATTTTCCTGTCTCTCTTTTTTCATTAAAAATGAAGAAAAGAGAAGTCGAAGTGCTTGGATTTGCAGCACCTATCCGTCAGCCCATGATCAATCGGGTGGAGATTGTGGATGAATTCCGTGGGTTTTTGCGCCACCTTTCACATTCAAGAAAAAAACATCTTCTGATCAATTTGCAAGATCGCCTTTCTTGGAGAGAAACAGCGCGCAGCACAGCGATTGAGGATCTGCAAAAAAATCAATTGTTTAAAGATAGCCTCATTGTGATGACTTTGCCTAAAGATACCGACTTCTATCATCAACGAAATGCGTTTAACAACATGCATCAAGCAGACGCGTTTTTATCTGCTTTTGAAGATCAGTTGATCAATGGAGAGCAAAACGGTTTTTATTTCCCAACCGTGTGGGAAAAAGGGGACCTTTTAAAATTGGCTTCGAAAACATTCGGTCTCATCCATCGCTACGTATTTGATGAAAAAAATACCCTGACGCGACAGATGAGAGAAGATTTTATTGAGATTTTTTATCAGGTGTTAGTTTCTGAGGCAATCGATCGTTTCGAGGCAGATTCTTTGAGTTTTACCTGTAAAGATGGTGTGGATACGGGAGCTTACGCTACAGGATTGTTTTATGGTTTCCTTAAAAGTTTAGAAGGGGGATTACAAACAAAAGAGAACATTGATTTCTTGCGCTATCTTTTCTATTGGCGCGCTTTGAGCGTGAGAGAAAGGGCAGCTGATCCTGAGCAGTTTGTAAGAGCTCTCTCTGCTTTAGAAGCCTGGAGCCGAGCAATGGAGGATAAAAGTGGAAAGCTTGTCAAAGCATTCGGTATATACCGTTCGTAATTGAACAATCGGCGTTTGGACGGGTTCAAAGCGCCGAAAATCAATTAAAAAAAAGGGCATTGTATTAGGTCAATACTATGCCCTTTTTTTTAATTGATTTATCGGCAGCTTTCAATCCCGTCCAAACGCCGATTGTTCAATCACGAGCGGTATATAGTGCTCGTGATTGAAGAATCGACTTCTGTGTAAA
>CAZQNB010000090.1:0-3632 GCA_964594545.1 uncultured bacterium
CGGCAGCTTTCAATCCCGTCCAAACGCCGATTCTTCAATCACGAGCGGTATATACAGGAATCTCTCAATAATTTCATAAAAGTCACTCCTTTTTTCCTAGCAAAATCAACATTGCGTTCCGGAATATTTTCCGGATTTTCATAATGTGTTAATGCTTTGTCAATACTTGATTCCCGTAAAAATTGGAGCATCGGATAAATGGACCTGTTCGTGTAATCAGCCGCATCATTTTTTCCCGATCCGGCAAACCGGTACATTGGATGAAAACTTGCCAATTGATACACTCCTTCATATCCTTTTTCTTTTAATAAATGCTCAGCCATGGATGTCATATCCAGATAATCATCAAATTGTTGAAAAGCGTTGGAAAAGATGAGAAAACCGGTTTCAATATGGGGGTCTTTATCCAACCTGGCAATTTCTTGTAAAAAAGCATCCAGGCATAGAGTTGTATTCGTACTGACTTCAACTTGGTAATGGACATGGTGTTGTTGTAATGTCCTGGCAGCAAAAGGACAGAAGTTGCAGCCTATCACTACTTTGTGAATCCAGGTTATCGTTTGCTCAATTATTTGCTGAGATGAAGACATTTTTTGCCTGGTTTTTGAGGTATACCGTTCGTAATTGAACAATCGATTTTTGGCAGCTTTCAATCCCGTCCAAACGCCGATTCTTCAATCACAACCGGTATATACTCGTGCCATTGAACTGCCACGAGTATATACTGAACGTCATTCAAAACTTCTTTTGATATAATCGCAGAAAAGTGTAAGTTATACCATCTATCAAAAATAATTGCACGGTATAAGAGGTCAAGATGTGTAGATTCAACGCAACGCTCGCCGCAATCCCACCCCTTCAAGGGCGGATCGAGGGAGCTATAAATCAGGACTGGCAAGTGCCGGAGGCACCCAGTTCATTACGGAGGAAGAATCTCCTTTCCTCAAGGAAGGCGTTCTTCAAACATCTATTTTTCTACATGATTTTTACTGCGGTCTGCTTAGAGGCAGCTGAAACCTCTTTCCCTCGTAAAAAGGCTCTTATTTTTGGAATAACAGGCCAAGATGGCGCTTACTTAACAGAGTTTCTCTTAAACAAAAACTACGAGGTCCATGGCTCGAAGAGGAGGTCTTCCTCTTTGAATACTGAGAGGGTTGATCGTTTTTATGAAGAGGCGCAGCATGCAAAAAATTTTTTTCTCCATTATGGAGATGTCTCAGACTCTATGAATGTTTTGCATCTTATTCAAAAAATTCAGCCGGATGAGATTTATAACTTAGCAGCACAAAGCCATGTGCAGGTGTCCTTCGAGCTTCCTGAATACACTGCAGAAGTTGATGCCATAGGAACTCTCCGTATTTTAGAAGCGATTCGGATATTAGGCCTCACCGATAAAGTCAAATTTTATCAAGCCTCAACCAGCGAGTTATACGGGCTAGTCAAAGAAATCCCCCAGACAGAAACAACACCCTTCTATCCACGATCTCCCTATGCGGTCGCAAAGCTCTTTGCCTATTGGACCACTGTCAATTACCGAGAGGCATATGGAATATTTGCTTGCAATGGCATCCTTTTCAATCACGAGTCTCCTTTGAGAGGAGAAACTTTTGTGACTCGCAAGATCACTTTAGCAGCTTGTCGCTATAAGTTAGGTCTTCAGAACCTTCTGTACTTAGGTAATTTGGATTCAAAACGGGATTGGGGCTATGCAAAAGACTACGTAGAGGTCATGTGGCTTATGCTTCAGCAAGATCATCCCGATGATTATGTGATTGCGACAGGAGAAACTCATTCTGTGCGTGAATTCGTGGAGCTCACTTTTAAGGCGCTGGACATAGAAATTGAGTGGCAAGGATCGGGGGCTGACGAAGTAGGCGTTGATAAAAGCAATAACAATATCGTTGTAAAAATCGATCCTAAATACTACCGACCCTCCGAGGTGGATTTTCTTTTGGGAAATGCCGAAAAAGCCGAAAAAGAACTCAATTGGAAACCTAGGACCAGTTTTGATGAGCTCCTAAAAATTATGATAGAATCTGACTATCAACTAGCTTTGAGAGAGTCAAGGAATAAATGAGAATATTTTTTTGTGTAAGTGAAAGTTTTGCAGACATGCCCTTGGATGCCAAAAATCGTTCAAAGATGACGTGCTACACGATGCTACAACTCAAAGTTATTTCTCATAATAGGTACAGAAATTTGTTTGATTTTGTCTGTGAAAAAAGCCCAGGGAATCCCTGAGCTTTTGGTATTGGAGGTGGAGAGACGCATTCAGAACTTTTGATTGGTCTTCCATTGCCTCTTCAATGACACGTTTGGAGCTATCAGTCGCCCGCTAGGGTTTAGTTTTTACTGTCTAAAGTCTTAAGGCTAGCTCTGTAGCTGGCTACTATGAGTAGTACCATCAAAATAGGAATAAGTATCTTAAGATAGAGAGCGATAGCAGCAATTGACCCAAAGGCCACTAAGAGTCCTTGTGTGGTCAGCGATGGAATGGCCTTCATAAAAGGAAGTACGATCATCTCAGTAACGATTTTTGCTTTGAATCGGTTTTGATAGGGGAGATAAAGATATAATATTTGAATTAGAGGGAAGAACAAAGCACTAGCAGTACCCACGAGAAATCCGTTGAAGATTCCTTGCCCTAACCAAGATAAAGAGAAGCTTAGAAAGATAATCCCTCCTATTAAAATAGACAAGGAGGCATAGATGGCGGTTGTTTTCCATCCTTTCTTTAAAATAAGCCAGGTTCCTAATACCGCCCAAATAATAGAAATTGCAATTATTGCGGAGCTTACAGACATTGAGTAGGCGCCCATAAACTTTGAATAAGATGTAGCGTCTGGGAACTGGGTTCTCAGCTCGGATTTAAAGAGAATGTCTAAAAAGCTTTTGATCATAACAGAGCCAGCTAATAAGTAAGCGGCGCTCAAGAAAGGAAATCGAGTTTGTGAAACAGAAGACTCTTGTGGGTGGGTCAAACTAGTTGGCAATCTTTTCCATGACCAGTTGAAGGTGAAGAAAGAACAGACCAAGAGAACTATAGCTGGAATAACCGTAGCCATTAGGGACCATTTGGAGGCGCCGATCGCCATTAACCCTAAGTTTGACACAATAGCTCCAGCAATTCCTAAGACAAATGCAAGCGGGATATAATATTTTACTCCTTCAGATAAGGAAGTATGACGATTAATAAAACCCCAGATAAATAGTGAATAAAGGCTAAAGTTGAAAACGCTCAGTACGATGTACATCAGAGATATGGGCCAGTGAGTGACTATAGGTTTATATATTCCAAAAGCTTCTGAGACCCCATTCAGTGTCAAATGTTCTTGAAAAAACATCAACCCCGTAAGAAGAACAATAACTCCTGTTAAAATAAGTAAAGTGCCTCGGAAGACTTTTTCAAAGGGCTTATAAATTGAAAAAATGAGAAGAGATAGCGCCAGGATGATTTGGGGCAGGATTGTGGATACTTTAAGAGCTGAAATTTCTGAAAACCCTAGCTGTTTGCCTATGAGGGCATTTTGGGAAAAATGAAAAAGAATACTGCTGGATGAGAGAAGCACCGATAGCAATAAAGCTGGAAGGAAGATGAATTTTATGGCTGTCCGTAAGTTCGTATTTGACAT
>CAZQNB010000091.1:0-1358 GCA_964594545.1 uncultured bacterium
GATAGGATGGCGGTGGTCGATATAGAGTGGGTTGTAGTCCGGTACTCATGTCTTTATTGAGGGGCAAATTCCCGATAGATTTTACGAAATCGATGTTTATACATTCAAGTATAAATTTTTGTGGGACACTTGCCGGTGGGACGCGGTTTTTCCGTTTCTTCCGAAGAATTGAGGAGAAAGTATGTGAATTTCGCGCCCAATTATTAGCTTAATTAGGCCCTGTGCATTAAGTCTTTAAACGCCTTGATGGTTACAGAATCTACTAGATCCAGTCTTAATGCTGTAGTAAAGACTATCACGGCTTCATTTTGAATCCGGGATAATGATTCGGGTGTAGTAGTTGTGCGTTGTTCCTCAATTAATGTGTCGAGATAACAGTTGAACATTTTAATATCGACATGTCCGTATTTCAGCGCGTTTTTATATAGTTCTTTGGCTGTCTCAATTTTATTGCCAAAACCATTCCAGTGAATCTTTTTGATATACATTCCGACGGATCCACGATCTTTTATTTCATCCTTCCACGATGGATTGAGACATTGTAAGGTCGCTTGGAATTTTTTTCCCCAAACAGATATTGTCTGATTGTTTAAATAGTTCTTCAATGCTTGAAAAACTTGATAATGAGGATCTGCCGGATCAGATGGAAGTTCAGAGTCAGACACTTTGATGGCTAGATCTCTAATTTCCTGAGACGGGGGATGGTCCCTAGGATCGCAGCAGATGGGGATATCGTTTGCTCGAGCTAGAAGTCTTAGGTGATCAGAGTAAGATTTTCCAAGGAATTTCTCCACTTGGGTTAATAGGGTCTCCGTTGATTGAGATGTGGCGGCAGGAGATATAGGTATTTGGACAAGCTGATTCACATAGGCAGCGAATTCTTGGAGAGTTTGGACTTGATCCGGAGATAGTATTTGGTGGGGCAAATCCCTAGATTGCTGAGGCCCTGACATGATTTCTTGAAATGCCTCATAGATTACAGAACTTCCTAGCCCCAGTCTTACGGCTGTAATAAAGACTATCTCAGCTTCCTTCCGAATCAGGTCTAATGATTCAGGTGTATTATTTTGGTGTTGTTTCGCAATTAATGCGTGGAGATAAGTGCTGAAAGTACCACTGCCTACATGTCCACATTTCAGGGCGTTGTTATATATTTCTTGGGCTCTCTCAAAGTTATTGTCGAAACTAGCCAAGTCAATCTTTCGGATATGATCTCCGATGAGGGAAGGATTGCTCACCCATGATGGATTAAGACATTGTACAGTCGCCGGGGATTCTTTTCCCCAAGCAGATATTGTCTGATTGTTTATAGAGTTCACAAGTGCTTGAAAAATTTCATCACGAGTACCGGGTTGGGG
>CAZQNB010000091.1:1458-3563 GCA_964594545.1 uncultured bacterium
TGGCTAGATCTCTAATCTTCTGAGACAGGATAGGGTCCTTAGGATCTCTGGAAAGGGATGTTATGGCTGAGGCATCTCTTTGAAGGTTTACGGGCGTTTGGACAGGAATTCGGGGGAATGTTGTTGAGTAGGGTTCATTTCTATACCGCTCAATACTGAGAATACTGTTGTTTGGTTGAGGAGATGTGATCGGAAATGCCATCTTGGTTACTCTTTAAAAAAGAAACAGAAATAATACGCAGATAGAGCTTTTAATTCAAGAAATTATTGTTGGATGTAAGATCATCAATATACCGATTTTTTTCTTTGAATTCATGTTTTCTTGTGTTAAAATCGTCTGTTAGTGGTTGTCCAATAATAAATTTTAGAGAACATATGACTGAAAACGAAGTGCTCGCCGGGAAAGATTTTATTCGAAAGATCATTGAAGAAGATGTTCGAGAAGGGAAAAATGGAGGAAAAGTCGTTACCCGCTTCCCTCCTGAACCGAACGGCTTTTTACATATTGGCCATGCCAAGTCGATCTGTTTAAATTTTGGAATTGCTGATGAACACCATAGCGTATGTCATTTGCGCTTTGACGATACCGACCCCACGAAAGAAGATGTCAAGTATGAACAGGCGATTGAAGAAGATGTCCGCTGGCTTGGCTTTGATTGGAAAGGGCAGTTGTTTCATGCGTCCGATTATTTTGAAAAAATGTTTGCGTATGCAACGGGGCTGATCCGAGATGGGAAGGCGTATGTTTGCGGCCTCAATGAAGAGCAAATTCGCGAGTATAGAGGGACTGTAACATCGGCCGGCAAACTCAGCCCTTTTGTAAGTCAATCAATTGAAGAAAACCTTCGCTTGTTTCAGGAGATGCGCGAGGGAAAATTCCCCAATGGCGCGTATGTATTGAGGGCCCGTATTGATATGGCGTCGCCAAATATGAAAATGAGGGATCCTCTTTTATACAGGATTCGCCATGCGCATCATTATCGAACCGGAGATAAATGGTGTATTTATCCGATGTATGATTACGCCCATCCGATTTCCGATGCTTTAGAGGGGATTACTCATTCGATTTGTACGCTGGAGTTTGAAAATAACCGAGAGCTATACAATTGGGTTTTAGACAATATTTCAGCAACATTTCCCTCAAGACCTAGACAATATGAATTTGCAAGGCTTGATTTAAAGCAAACAGTGATGAGCAAGAGAAAGCTGCTGCAGCTTGTCGAAGGCAAGTATGTAAATGGCTGGGACGATCCTCGTTTGCCGACCATTGCAGGCCTTAGACGTCGGGGATGCACGCCTGAGGCTACGCGAAAGTTTTGCGAGCTTGTCGGTGTTGCGAAAGCCAATAGCACAGTCGAGATGTCTCAGTTTGATTTTTGCCTTCGCGATGATTTGAATGCAAAAGCGCCTCGTGTTCTTGCCGTTTTGAAACCCATCAAAGTGATCATCGATAACTACCCGGAAGGGAAGGTTGAAGAGCTAGAAGCTTCCTATTGGCCGCATGACATTCCTAAGACAGGGTCTCGAACGATCTATTTTTCTCGGGAGATTTATATTGAAAAGGATGACTTTTTAGAAAATCCAACAAAGGATTTTTTCAGGTTAGCTCCCGGAAAAGAGGTTCGTTTGCGCTATGGCTATTGCATTACCTGCACCTCGGTGGATAAAGATCCGGTAACAGGCGAAATTTTGGCCGTTCACTGTACGTATGATCCGGAGACGCGAAGCGGTCAGGCTCCGATCGGGCGCAAGGTGAAAGCGACGATTCATTGGGTGTCATCCCACTCAATTACGGCGGAAGTGCGTCTTTATCATCCGTTGCTGGTGGAATCCGAAAGCGATGACTTTTTAGCCCAGGTCAATCCCCATTCTTTGGAAGTTTTAACGGGGTGTAGGTTGGAAAGATCTTTGCTTGAGGCCAAGGCGGGTGAAAGATATCAATTTGAAAGGCAAGGGTATTTCTTTGTCGATCCGATCGATGCAAAGCCAAACCATCCGGTTTTCAATCGAATTGTGAGCCTGAAAGATAGTAAGAAGAGTTAGTTTTAGATTTTTTCGGTTTCACCGTTAGAAAAATTTTTAACCACAGAGTTCAGGTTATTATA
>CAZQNB010000092.1:0-3248 GCA_964594545.1 uncultured bacterium
ACGCCAACAACCCGTTTTAGGTTTTTTTTCGCAAGGTGGAAGACTTTGACGTGAGCTCCGGCCATAAGCTCACCGTATTAAACGACATGATTTTTAGCAAGGGCCGGACACAGAGCCTGTAAATACCAATTCTGAAAAATTCGGTAGCGGAAATTAAACAACTCATTATAAACAACTTAATGTATCAAATACCAAATTGGTAGATTTTGGTAGAAAATTGGTAGTTGAAAGAGAAAGCCTATCCCCTCTTGGAGAAATAACTGGATATAGATCTATTGTAAAAGCTCATCAAGCACCTTATCAAGCCTCAATCTTCTTGCATAGGAAAACCTGATTTTGGTTAAATCTCTATCATTCAGAGTTGTACCGGGTAAGAGTCTATTAATCCATTGGTCGCCAAAACGACAGTCTACATGACGGAAGAGGAAGAGATTTTTTTAACCGAATTATTCATCAAAAGACTCCGAGAACGTCGAAAAACTGATAAATCAGCTCTCCTATGTGAGGGAATCCGTTTGTTGTTTGAAAAGGAAATAGGGAGCATGACCAATGTCTAAGAAGCCAAAAACTATATTGAATGAACCACCGATCGCTGGTGATGTAACCAATGAATACACTTCGACGTTACAGACAATTGTTGGCAAGATAAAGGCAGCTCAAACAAGAGCTATAAGGGCTGTAAATGTCGAGCTAGTCTCGATCTATAGAGATATTGGTCAAATTATTCATGAAAAACAGGAAACAGCTGGGTGGGGAGCGTCTATAGTCGAACGACTTGCAGTCGATTTAAGAAATTTCTTTCCTAAAACCAAAGGATTCTCTGCTCGTAACCTATGGATTATGAGGGACTTGTATGTTTCATATCGAGACCATGAAAAACTGCAGACACTGTCTGCAGAAATTAGCTGGTCTCACAATGTGGCTATCTTATCGAAGTGCCAAGATCGCTTGGAACGGGAGTTCTATATACGCATGTCCAAGAAGAATGCTTGGAGCTATCGCGCGCTTTTGAATTACATGGAAAGCAAAACATATGAAAGGACGATGGCTAGTCAAGAAAATTTTGAGGCCAATCTTCCGAAAAAAATGACTCCCGAAGCCAAATTGGCAATGAAGGACGAATATTCATTCGATTTTCTCGAGCTTGAAGAGGAGCACACTGAACGCGAGCTAGAGCGCGCTGTTGGGAGAAACATAGAGCTATTTTTGCGAGAGGTTGGCAATGCCTACACCTTTGTGGGATCTCAGTATCGGCTTGAAATAGACGGGCAAGAATTTTTCATCGACCTTCTCCTATATCACCGCAAGCTTAAATCGTTGGTAGCGATTGAACTAAAAGTGGGGCCCTTCATTCCTGAGCATATTGGGAAAATGCAATTTTATCTAGCCGTACTCAATGACACTGTCCGTCTTGCAGATGAAAACCCCTCGATTGGAATTATCTTATGCAGAGAAAAGAGTAGGCTGATTGTTGAGTATGCTCTTAAAGATAGCAACAAACCCATTAACGTCGCTGCCTATAAAACTGTAACGACTCTGCCGAAAGAATTTAAGGATGAGCTACCGTCGCCGGATCAAATAGCACTTTTACTTGAACATATCAATTAACAAAAGATGCTGGATTATGTTTGAATGAAAAAATATGTCTTTAAACCCTATAGCAAGATTTTTCCAGAACTCTTTCTTAGAGAAAAAGAAAGGATCTCCTCTCGCGTAAAAACGGCTTTGGCTATTGAGCATATTGGAAGCACATCAGTCCCTAATTTAGGCGGGAAAGGGATTATCGATATTGCTATCGCTGTCCGTAGACAAGACATGGATTCAGTGTCACAGCAACTCCAAAGTTTAGGCTATGAATTTAGACCCACTTTTAGTACTCCCGATCGATTCTATTTTATCATCTATTTGCCCGATCCTGAAGAGAGGGAAAGAAGATATCACCTTCATTTGACATATCCAGAAAATAGAGAATGGGGGCAGTTCATTGGCTTCAGAGACTATTTGAGAAATCATCCAGATGAAGTTGACGAATATGCCGCGATGAAAAGGCAGGCTGCGGATGAGGCAAACCATGAAGGCGAGCGCTATCGAAAAATCAAAGAACCTATGTTCAAAAAAATCAGTTTTTTGATGGACCAACGTCCGGATGATAGATTAATTATCGAAGAAGATTTTGTACGCCGCCTAGTAGCCGTACAGTTTCCTCAATGGAAAAATCTTTCGATCCAAGCGGTTCCTGTTAGCGGATGGGACAATAAAACATTTCATTTGGGCGATCGTATGCTCATTCGCATGCCGAGCGCCGCAGAATATGCACTTCAAGTCGAAAAGGAGCAGCATTGGCTGCCAAGGCTAGCACCTTTCTTGTCTCTGCCGATTCCTGTGCCTTTGGCTGTTGGGGAACCGATGGATGGATACCCTTGGAAATGGTCGATCTACAGTTGGCTGGACGGTGAGACTGCTGCCTCTGGGCATATAGCCGATCTGTGTGAATTTGCGATCGATCTCGCGAAATTCCTCAAAGCTTTTCAATCTATTGATTCGACAGATGGACCATTACCGGGCCTTCACAGTTTTTATCGCGGAGGGTCATTGATGACCTATGATGCAGAAGTCAGACAGGCTCTCATCGCTCTTGAAGGAAAGATCAATGTTAAGACTGCGATCCAAGTTTGGGAAGCAGCTCTTGCGACCGCTTGGAACGGAAAGCCTGTATGGGTTCATGGAGACATCAGTGCTGGCAATCTCTTAGTCCAAAATGGGCACCTCTCGGCCGTCATCGATTTCGGACAGCTCGCAATTGGCGACCCAGCTTGTGATTTAGCGATTACCTGGACATTCTTTAAAGGGAAAAGTCGAGAGGCTTTTCGAAAAGAGCTTCCTCTTGATAAAGGAACCTGGAGTAGAGGACGTGCTTGGGCACTTTGGAAGTCCTTGATGGTGGTTGCTGGTTTCACGAATCCAAATAACTTCGAATCTGCGCGATGCTGGGATATTATAAAGGAAGTTTTGGAAGAAAGGGGATAGTATTGAGTTAATACACCCCCCCTTTTTTTAATCGATTTATTGACAGCTTTCAATCCCGCCCAAACGCCGATTGTTCAATTACGAGCGGTATACATCTGCTGCGCAGCGAAACCCATAAGTCCCGTTTACAGCGCCCGGATTATTTCTGTGTCGATGGGAACATCGAAGATCTTCTCGCAAACTCTTCCAGCAGCCGCCGCGGAGAACTCGATAGACACCTT
>CAZQNB010000093.1:0-3021 GCA_964594545.1 uncultured bacterium
TCAATGTTACGGTCCTAATTGGAATAGGTAGCCTATGAATTTGCCCCATTCATCAAATCCGGACGTGATCCTAGTTGGCGCAGGAATTATGAGCGCAACTCTCGGCGTCTTTCTAAAAGAACTGAACCCCTCTCTTAAAATTGAGATGTATGAACTTCTCGATGACGCCGGCTTAGAAAGCTCTAATGCTTGGAATAATGCGGGAACCGGCCACGCAGCCAATTGCGAGCTCAACTATACCCCGGAAAAGAAAGATGGAACCATTGATATCTCCAAAGCCTTGGAAGTCAATGTAGAATTCGATTTATCTAGACAACTTTGGTCTTACCTCGTCAAGAAAGGGGTCATCCAAGACCCAAAATCTTTTATCCATCCTGTTCCCCATATGAGTTTTGTGACGGGAGGTGAAAATGTGGCCTTCCTCAAAAAACGGTACGAGGCGATGTCAAAGCACCATTGCTACCACGGAATGGAATATTCCGAAGACCCCGAAAAAATCAAAGAGTGGGCCCCCCTCATTATAAAAGGGAGGGATCCCCATGAAAAAATAGCTGCCACCCGCATCATTACAGGCACGGATGTCGATTACGGATCATTAACCCGGACCCTCGTCCATCACTTAGGTAGGCAAGAGGGTTTTAAAGTTCACTATTGCAAAAAAGCAATCGATGTTAAACGAAATCAAGATCGATCCTGGTGCGTTACATTCAAAGACGCAAAGTCCGGGAAAAAAGAATCCCGATCCGCCCCCTTTGTCTTTTTAGGAGCCGGCGGCGGCGCATTACATCTTCTCCAAAAATCAAAAATTCCTCAGATCAAAGGCTATGCCGGCTTCCCTGTGAGTGGCATTTGGCTTCGCTGCGATAATTCTGAAATCAGCAAACAGCACCAAGCTAAAGTCTATGGAAAAGCCTCTGTCGGCTCACCCCCGATGTCTGTCCCCCACTTAGATACTCGGATGATCGAAGGCAAGAGATCTATCTTGTTTGGCCCCTACGCCGGATTTTCTACAAAATTTCTAAAATACGGCTCTCTCCTTGATTTCTTCCGCTCATTTAGACTCGGCAACATACAATCACTTCTCTGTGTGGCTCGAGACAATATGGCATTAACAAAATATTTAATCGGACAAGTATTTCAAGGCTCCAATCACCGTTTTGCTACGCTTCAATCTTTTTATCCTGATTTTAAAAAAGAAGACTGGAGACTTGAAATTGCAGGTCAAAGGGTGCAAATTATCAAGCCCGATCCTAAAAGAGGCGCTATTTTACAATTTGGAACAGAACTTATTTCCTCGTCTGATCATTCTTTGATTGGACTTCTCGGAGCCTCTCCTGGGGCGTCCACCGCCGCATTCATTGCGATACGTCTTCTCGAAACATGCTTCTCAGAAAACGTAAAAGGCCCATGGCTTTCCAAATTAAAAGAGATGATCCCCTCTTACGGACACTCGCTCATTCAAAACGCTGATTTATGTAAAAAAGTCCGCGCAGAAACAGCATCAACACTCAAGATTCTAAACATATGAAAGCATTTCCCTGCATACGCATTTGGACAGGCAAAGACCAAAACTCCCACTTTGAAGAAGGGTGGATAACACTCAAAACAAATTCGCAAGGAGACCTCTTTAGCGAAGAAATGAACGCCACAAAAGTGTCCTTTAAAGAAACCCCCGCAAATGGATCCTTTGATTGGCATACAGCGCCCATCCGGCAGCTTGTCATTACTCTCAGCGGCACCCTTGACTTCCAGGTACGCGACGGAAAACATTTTCAGCTTTTCCCAGGGAAAATTTTACTCGCTGAAGACACGACAGGAAGCGGTCATGCCTGGAAACTGATCGGATCTGATCCTTGGAGACGGATCTATGTTGTTCTTGCTAAAGATGCTATTGTTTCTTTTTCTTGTGAATGAATAAAAGAAGGGCGATGAGAAAAAAACCCAAGGCGCTAGCTAGAGGAAATAAGAACGAAAGCCCCCCTTTTGAGCAAGGGACCCCGAACTTGCAAATACTTGCCTTTTGAAAAAGAGGCACATACGGCTGAAGCAGATGAAAAAGGGCGACAAAACCGCCTAAAAACACAATCGGCAAGGCATACGGGACAATAAAAGACTCTCCTCGATACGCTGCGATCCCGAGAAGAATAACAAGAGGAAAAAGGGCAAGCCTCTGATACCAACAAAGAGGACACGGAGCATTTCCTAAAATTTCCGCATAAAAAACGCTTGCGCAAAACCCAATGAGGGCAATGAGCCAAGCAAAATAGAGGGCATTTTTTTCAATGATTTGCTTCATTTTCCACCTGACGCACCCTTTCAACGATTTCTCCAAAAGAGTCTGTTGCCGCTTCCACTCCATTAATAAAAAGGGATGGCGTTCCAAAATCAGCGCCGAGCAAACTCCGCGCCCAGACTAAATTTTGATCAATATCTGCATAATAAAGACGATAATCTACGCCATGAGCTAACTGATCTAGATTGATGCCTCCAATGACTTCTGCAGCATGCAAAATCTCCTCTCTCCCCGACGCTTTACTATGCGAAAGTTCTAATATAAAAGGGATGAATTGATCGAGGGCTATTTTATGCACAATGAGAGCTGCGTTGGCTAAAATTTTTGAATGTTCACTAAACGCAACCAATACCACGGTTAATTTTGCTTTGCCATTGGACACATATTTATCTGTAATTTGAGGGAAAATCTCCTCGGTAAAAATGCGGCAATGGGTACAGCAAAAATCTTCAAATAAAACAAATTCCATCGGCCCGGACCCTATAGATGGGTGTCCCGTGAGATTAAAAACAATCGGCTCTAAAGGGCGCGTTTGTTTGTAAACAATTCCTCCGCCAAGGAAAACAATTGCAGCGATCAGAGTTGCTAAAACTCTCTTTTTATCGTTATAAATCATAAAAAATTTATATATACATAATCTCTATATACTCTTCTCTGACAGGAGATGTCGAGAAAAAACTTGGGGACACAACACAAGAAAAATAACAGGATCCGCACGAGACGTGCGG
>CAZQNB010000094.1:0-2697 GCA_964594545.1 uncultured bacterium
AATGAAAATCTGGCGTTGAGATCGATCCCTGCAAATAGGTATGTGTTGCCGGGAACGTGCAAGGTTGTCCCAATTTGGGTTCTAGCCGATGTGTGGCCATCTTGCCAGTATTCAAAGTAGGGTTGGAGCATAAGCGCGCAATGATATTTGCGAGAAACACTAATTGTGAGGGGGAGTTCTGCTCTGAAGTTGCTCAATGTATTATTGAGAATCCAGCGAGCTCCGTTCAGAGGGCTTATTTTTAAAGTAGGATACACTTGAGGCATCCACTGGAAATTAAGACCTAAGGAGACAATTGAATTTAGATCGCCGTTAAATAAAAACCCTACAGGAATATAGATCTCATTATAGTAGAACTTAACGGAAGATCCCGAGGATTTTACATTTTCTCCGTTGTGCCGATAGCCAAAACCGGAAAAGAGAGAAAACATTCGTCCTTTTCTACAGCTACCCCATGTGTAGCCAAGACGTTCTTGCGCATCTAATTCAAGAAGCGATCTGCTTGTATTGGCTCCGTGTGTGACGCCTTGGCGCCAAGCTGTTGCTAAGGCCCCATAAAAGCGATTGAACGTTTTGTATTCATATAATGCTTGCGCCCCATACAAGTTCCCTGATGTTGAGCTTTGGTTGCTTGGCGTGATGTGAGCATAGGTGTAATTCGCGCCAAATTGGATGTGGGAGGTGAGTATTTTGGGTACCGTTTTTTTTTCAGGAGGCTTTATGTAGCTCGGCCCTTTTGTTGCTTCTCTTGTCCTTGGGGTTCGGGGATTCCAGCTTGTTGTTTCAGTCTCAAGAAATGTTGGCTCTTGAGCTTTTAGAGTAGAGCAAAGGAAAAGGAAGGCGATTAAGGCTTTCACAAAGTGAGTCCTGTAAAAATTTCTATCTACATTCATGTGTAGCGTAAATCGGGGGGAAATGTCTAGCAGAATTGTTTCTTTCTAGATAAGCGTTTAAAATTGTCGGTTTCAACTCGCCTAAAAGCCGATTATTCGGCTATCTTTATAAGTATATGAGAATTCCAAGGCCTAGGTCTATTTCATTTGCCCCATTCATGGGGGAGATCAGGGGATATAAGGCTTCCTTTTTACGCGATGACCTTTTTGCTGCGCTCGCAGTTGCTTTGATGACCATTCCTCAATCCATTGCCTATTCCTTGCTTGCAGGACTCCCCCCGACAGCAGGCCTTTTTTCTGCGATTTTTGGAACCATTTTTACGGCCTCATTAGGCTCTTCCCGCACCCTTGTTTCGGGCCCGAGCACGGGCACTGCGATTTTGCTGCAGACTTCTCTTGCCGACGTCCTGTATTCCTACTATGAAAATGTCACAGGTCCTCAGCAAGAGGCCCTTGTTTTGATGATTTTAATGCAGATTGTTTTAGTCATCGGCCTTATCCAAATTGGAGCTGCTTTTTTCAATGTGAGTAAACTTTTGCAGTTTGTCAGCAGGCCTGTCGTTTTAGGATACTTTGGCGGTATTACTGTGGCGATCGCCATCACGCAGATGTTTTCATTTACAGGGATATCCTCTCCTGCAAGCGATGACCCTCTTCTCATGCAAGCGGGCTCGTTTTTTATGCGCCTTCCGGAACTCCAATGGACTACTTTTTTAGTGGGGACTGTAAGCTTAGCTCTTCTCGTTGTCATGCGGTTTTATTTCAAAAATTGGCCCCACGCGCTCATTATGCTCATCGCAGGATCTTTCCTTGCGGAAAGTTTGAATTATTGGGACGTTGCAGAACCTGTGAAAATGCTCGGTAATTTGCAGCTTCCCCAAGATCCTTTGCCGGAGATGACGTTCCCTATTCTTCACTTGAAAATTTTAAATAAGATCTTTCCTGCGGCAGTGGCTATTGCCTTTTTGGGGATTTTGGAAGTGTTTTCTCTATCGCGTACATTTGGGTCGAAATCAGGGCAGATCATTCAGATCAATCAAGATATTTTTGGTCTTGGCGTTAGCAACGTTGTTCTGTCATCTGTTGTCGGCGGCATGCCAAGTTCTGGAAGCGCGACCCGGACTGCGCTCAATTATCGGCTCCATGCAAAATCCCGTTTTGCAGCTATATTTAGCGGTCTTATCACAGGGGCTGTTTTGGTCTTTCTTTGGCCCCTTGTCGCCCATATTCCGTTAGCTGCACTTGCCGCTTTATTGATTGCAAGCGTCCATACATTAATGGACTGGAAAGAAATACAATTAATTTTCCGGGCGACAGCTCAAGATGCCTCCGTTTTCCTTCTGACCTTTATATCGTGCCTATTTTTTAGTTTGGATGTCGCATTTTTTATAGGGATTGTGATTTCCATTGCGACTTATTTGAAAAAATCTTCGACGCCCCACTTGGTTGAATACGCGTTTAATTCGAAAGGGCGTCTTGTGGTCGTCAATACGAGAGATGAAGTGCATCGAAAAGTGCGCATTATCGGGATCGGGGGCGAGCTGTATTTCGCAGCGACAGACGTATTTCAAACCGCAATGCAAGCTGTCGCCGACGATCCCCATGTGCAAGCTATTGTCTTGAGACTTAATAACGTGCATCACATGGACGCTTCGATGTGTCTTGCGATTCTCCATTTATATGAGCAGCTGAAACTGACCAATCGGTATTTGGTGATTAGCGGCCTTACAGAAGAGGTTTGGCATGTATTTCATCGAGCCGGCGTTGTGAAAGAAATCGGCTTTGATAATCTCTACTTTACCGA
>CAZQNB010000095.1:0-2676 GCA_964594545.1 uncultured bacterium
CTCACGTCAAAGTCTTCCACCTTGCGAAAAAAAACCTAAAACGGGTTGTTGGCGTTGCTGAGTTATTTTCTGTTGGCTACGGAGATGTTGGATCTTCCATCTATTATTCCCTCGGGGCCACAGCCCTGTATGCGCTTGGGGCGACACCCATTGCCTTGATGATTGCGGGGTGTGTATTTATTTGTACTGCGCTGACCTACGCGGAACTATCGACAACCTTTCCTGAAGCGGGAGGGTCTGCCACATACGCTCGCCACGCCTTTAACGACCTGGTTTCGTTTATTGCAGGGTGGGGGCTTCTTCTCGACTATCTGTTAACCCTTGCGATCTCCGCATTTACAATACCGCCTTACCTAAAACATCTGTTTGGGATGTTTGGCTGGGAGCCGTATATATCCGGGAACATGCATTTTGTCGCGGTGGTGATTATCATCGCCTTTTTATTTGTCCTCAATTTCATCGGGATCAAATCTTCGAGTAAATTTAGTTTAATTCTCGCGGTTTTTACGTTAGTCACTCAAGCGGGGATTGTTCTGATGGGAACCTTGCTGGTCCTCAATCTCCCTTATGTTTACGATCACTTGCGCATCAATGTCACAGGCGCTTCCTGGTCTCCTGATTGGATGCAATTTTGGAAGGGAACCGCCATGGCGATGGTGGCCTATACGGGGATTGAGGCGATCTCTCAAATGTCGGCCGAAGCAAAGCGGCCGGCTGTGAACATCCCCAAGGCGATTCGATGGGTCATTTTCGTCATTCTTTTTTTATACATTGGTCTTGCCTCTGTTGGCCTTTCTGTTGTTCCTCCTGAAGAATTAGGCACAAGGTACTTGAATGATGCAATCGGCGGGATTGCGATGAATTTTCCCGTCGGCGGAAAGGTGTTGGGCCCATGGGTAGGGGTAACGGCTGCCATTATTTTGCTTATCTGCGCAAATGCAGGGTTGATTGGATGTTCCCGCCTTATTTATTCGATGGGCGTTCGATACCAACTGCCGAAAGTATTTTCGCATCTCCATTCTCGCTTCCGCACGCCCTATATGGCTCTTTTTGTCTTCTCTCTCATTGCCATCAGCATAGTAGCGTATAGCAAAAATCAGCTCCTTGTCCTTGCTGATCTTTATAACTTTGGGGCGCAAATTGCCTTTTTCTCAGCGCACGTTTCTCTTCTAACGCTTCGGTTGAGAAGCCCCGCATTGCCAAGACCTTATAAAGCCCCGTTCAATATTCCTTTAGGCGGCGGCAGATCGATTCCCTTAACTGCTGTTTTTGGGGCTTTTGCCTCTTTTTGTGTGTGGATATTTGTTGTGATCACAAGGCCGGAAGGAAGAGTTGCAGGGCTTACTTGGATGTGCATTGGCCTTGTGATTTACGCTCTTTATCGCAAAAAAAAGAAAATTACGATCACAGGTTCCTTGGAAGTCGAAGAGGTCCATGTGCCGGAATACAAACCTGTGCACATTAAAAACATTCTTGTCTCAACGCGCGCAAAAATAGGGACAATGGCTTTACATACAGCGCTTAATTTAGCGAAAACCCACCATGCTAAAATTACCGTCGTATACGTTCTTGAAGTTCCGGAATCAGTTCCGTTTGAAGAAGAGATGAAAGAACAGGAAAGGCAGGGTGTTATGGCGTTGAAAAAAGCAGAAGCCATTGCCCGGGAATCCCATTCCCATGTTGAGCTTCAGCTTATCCGCGCAAGATCGCGCAATACAGCTCTTTTACAACTCATAGAAAGTAAGTCGTATGATTTTGCTGTCATCAGTATAAGCAAAAAAGATTTTAAGATGTCGAATCGATCTTCCTATCAATTGGTTAAATTTCTCGAAAAAGCCTCTTGCGATGTGATCTTCTGTAAAAATTAATTGTTGGTATTTTTTTAATGAAATCAACTATTTGTTTGTGTCATGCTTGATGAAAATGTTTTTATTTTGCGCAAGTAATAAAAAGTCAAGTAGTGATCAACTTTATCGACTCGGGGCTTTTTTGCCCGCTGAAGTATTCGGCCATGTTTTTAGTTTTTTGGAACCGGAAGATCTGGCCTGTTCAGCCAGAGTATGCAAGGTTTGGCATAGAAATGTAGAGTCTCCCGAGCAATGGAAAACCCAATGCCAAATCTTATTCGACCTACCTCTAGGAACCGACCCGAGAAGATTTGTCCCAGAAGCCTCTTCATATAAAGAGCTCTTTAAAACTGTGTATGCTTCCATTCTCGGACCAAAAGTCTATGAACGTTATATAGGAACCGTCGGATTAGTATCACGGTATCCCCCAGGTCCCTCTCTACAGAAATCGAATCAACCTGACCCTTGCGATTCAACTCAAACGATTGGGAGAAACTATGTCTGGATCTACATTCCTAAAGAAGTTCGTGGAGTTCCTATAACGGTTAACAATCTCAAAGGATTGTTTGAGCACCCAAAAGCGGGAAATCCCACAACTTACAGAGATACTCATCTACAGCACGGCGACCAAGGATGTGTTGCAAGATGGGTTTGTATGAGAAAGGATGTGATTGGTAGAAATCTCACCTGGCCTGAGCAACAAGCGCTTGCAATGGAAAGAGGGCTTGAGCTTCCTGATCAGCTTTCTAGGGTTCTCTTTAGTTGCTTACGACATGTTCGTTCAGGAACGGCAAATACTTACCCCGATAGAGAAAATCCGTGGACTTAT
>CAZQNB010000096.1:0-2601 GCA_964594545.1 uncultured bacterium
ACAGTGATTTAACTACCTTTCGTCCTCCATCAGGGCTCACTTCTACGAGATTATCTCCTTCGACTTCTACTACTTTACATCCAGAAGCAAGCGCCATCCAGTAGGCTTGGGTAACTGCAGCTCGAGCAATCTCCGGAATATGGTCTTCGATAAACTGCATAGTCTTTTCGTTCATATGCCTTCCTTTAGGGAACGCTCCCTAGGGCGTGTGGTCAACTAAACTTGCCATTTGGCTAGCGTGAAAGCTGCCGAATGGCAAGTTTAATTGACGACACGCCCTAGAAACATCGAGCATAGGTGATCTTTTTTTTTAAAGCAATCAGCAAGCTTGATTTTGTGTATCCTTTTGTGATACAACGAAGGCGAATATTAGCGGAGCTGAAAAATGAAAGTCGTCATTGCAAAAGCAGATCTTTTGAAAATCATCGGGAAAATCCAAACAATCGTCCCAAGTAAACCCTCTTCTCCGATTTTAGCCAATGTTCTTCTGGAAGCAATCGATGATCAACTCGTCATAACAGCCACCGATTTATCTGTAAGCGTTCGATGTTATGCAGCAGCTACAATCGTGGAAGAAGGAGCCATTGCCTTGCCTGCGCGAAGATTCTTTCAGTTAGTTCGAGAACTCACCGCTCCCCAAATCAAAATCAGCGCCCAAACAAGTGAGAGCGCAGAAATTACCACAGGCACATCGGTATTTAAAATCCACGGGATGAATAAGGCTGAGTTTCCTCAAATACCCGATCTTTCCGGCGCCCCCGGTTTTTCTGTCTCGCATGCAGTCCTCAAAGATATGCTCGATCGGACCTCTTTTTGCGCAGCGCGCGAAGATAGTAGATATACCCTCAACGGCGTTCAGCTACAGATTGCTAACCAAAAGGCGACCTTTATCGGAACGGATGGAAAGCGTCTTGCGAAAATCGTGTCCCCGATAAGCATCGACCCAACAATTCAGGGACAATATGTGATCTCACTCAAAGCAGTAGACGAAATAAGCAAGCTCTTAGACGATAGCAGCGCGAGCATCAATGTCAGCTTGTCGCAAGATAAAATTTCAGTTGAAAACGGATCTACAGTCCTCACAGCAAAGCTCCTATCAGGTCAATATCCTGATGTAGAGCGTGTCATTCCGGCAAAACTTGCGCAACAATTCTCCATTCATCGAGAAGAACTTATGTCTTTGCTCAAACAGGTATCGCTCTTCACTTCAGAGACAAGCCATTCCGTCCGTTTTAGCTTTGAAACAGGACAGCTTTCTCTTGCCGTTTCCAGCGCAGAGATTGGAGAAGGAAGGGTGAGCATGCCTGTTGATTTTATGGGCGACAGGTTAGATATCGCATTCAACCCCCACTTTTTTATCGATATATTGCGCCACAGCAAAGATGAAACCATCCGCTTTGGGCTGATCGATTCTCATAACCCCGGGCTCATCACCGATTCAACAACCGCTCTATTTGTCATTATGCCCATGCGGCTGAATGAAAAAGCAGAACCTCGCAAAGAGGAAGCCCCTGTTTCTTAAATACATATACCTTCGTAATTTCAGAAATTATGAGGAGGCGAGTGTATCCTTTGGACCTCGCCTGAACGTAATTTTTGGGTCTAATGGAAATGGGAAAACGAATTTACTCGAGGCCATTTCTCTTCTCTCGACAGGCAGATCGTTTCGAACGCAGCATTTATCCGAACTGATTTTGGATGGAAAAAACTTCTTTTATATTGAAGCTGTCATCGATAAAGATAAAGTGGTGCAAACAGTCAAGATGACCTTTGATGGAAATGCGAAAAAAGTGTCCCTCGGCTCCAATGAATTTGCTTCCTTTACCCCAATGCTTGGAACGTTTCCTTCTATATTTTCTCTGCCTGAGGATACCGATTTAATCTCTGACGCGCCGGCCCACCGTCGAAAATTTCTCAACCTTCACTTAAGTCAAAGCGATCCCCTCTACGTGCATCATTTAGCCAGGTTTTGGAGAGCGATGAAGCAACGCAATTGTCTTTTGAAAACAAAAACGATGGACTCTCTTGATTGCTGGGAATCAGAAATGGCGCAAAGCGCTGAGTATATCTATTTCGCAAGACAGGCTTTGATTGAACGGCTTAAAGTGCCTATCCTTGAGCAAGGAAAACGTCTCACGTTCAATAGAGAATCCATTGAGATGATTTTTGAGCCCTCCTATCTCCCCCGAAGTTCCGATTACATGGCGCAGTTAAAAAAAATGCGTGGGAGAGAAAAAGATCTTGGCGCCACAATACTAGGGCCTCATAGAGATGACGTTCGTTTTATGATCAACGATAAACTTGCGCGCACATACGCAAGCATTGGTCAAAAGAAAACAATTGTGACAGCGCTTCGATTAAGTCAGTGGGATCATTTGACAAAACAAAGTGAAGAGCCTCCCCTTTTTGCAATCGATGATTTTGAAGGGACTTTAGATGTCGATCGGCAAGAACATTTAAACGCCTCTTTTCGCTCGATGGGGCAAATATTTTTGACAACGCCCAGATTCCCAATCAACGCTCCTGAAGCAAATGAACACCACATTTGTATCAGCCAAGGAAATGTTGTTGCAGAAAAAATTCTTTAGCCTAAATAATCGG
>CAZQNB010000097.1:0-2493 GCA_964594545.1 uncultured bacterium
TCTTTCCTATAATGAGGCCCTGCAGCCGAAAATAATTTCTAAGTCGATTTATTCAAAATACGATGATTTATATCAACACAGACAAGAAAATCCTTTTTTTCAAAATGAGAAGATTCCGAATTTCTTGCCTAAAGAGAGCTCGATTTCTTCAGGGATCTTGCAAATTCAATCCCCATCGATATCTTATCAAGACATCCCTGTCTATTCTTCAAAGAATTTGCCACCGGTAACAGATAAATCTGCTTGGATATTTAAGATGATTGATTGGGGGCTTTCAGATAATAATGATGCAATCACACCTCCTATGCCTGTGTTAGAAAATGCGACCTCTCAAGTTTTTCGTACCATCGGAAAGCAGAGAAAAGATTTGGCTGTGTTAGGAATTAATGGCATTAATACGTCGCTACATGAAAGTATTCGTCATGCGGAATATTTAGCACAATTTACAAAAGGTTTGAGTATTACATGGGTGCATAATCATTCGAACGGAGCTCTCGTCGATCTTGGAGAATGTATTTCGGTCAATTTCCCAGGGGCGTCTCCTAATACAAAAAATTTGGAACGAGATCAATGGATTGCATTTCATGAAGCAAATCTGGACAATCCAAACGCGAAGTGCTTGCATTGTTGTCATAGTCAAGGAGCTATTCACACCAAAAATGCCTTACAAAGTGTATCCAAAGAAATCCGCGAAAGGGTTATAATCGTGGGTATTGCTCCAGCTGCAATCATTACAGATGACCTGTGTTATAAGTCGTTTAATTATGCAAGTAAATTGGATAAAGTCTATTTAGCAGAAATGATGAGTCATAGCGTGGGAGATTTAGAGCGAGCGAAGCAATCGCTAGAGGCTCTTGATCATTTAATCTTATTAGAGCCTCATGAAGGAGCAACTGGACTGGATCATGACTTTGAAAGTCCTACCTTTGTTGAACCGCTAGGCGCTCGTTTGCAACAATATTTACAGTCTATGGGGGTGGAGTGATGCGATGGATGTTGTTTTTATTATTGAGTGTATTATGTGGATGTCAAATATCGGATCCTATCCACGCAGAGGATCAAATACCAAGAAGGGTGAAATTGGTCCAAGAAATCCGTTCTCAAGTGGCTTACAAACTTATGAGGGAAAAAGGATTAATCCCTTTTGGCTCAGGAGGTGGAGCAATAGATCAAATTCGCATGATTGCTTTAAGTTTTGAGTATCGCAAGCCAGTAACTATTGAAGAAGGTAGAGATCTTGTTTTGACAGTTGTTCATGAATTAGTTAAGGCAGTGAATACAGATGAGCGTATTCGTCCTTATTTAGAATCGTACCCATTTGGCCCTGAAAGAGTTGAGATTGAAATCTTTGTGCGAGATGTTAATGGAGAACGACTACCTTCAAGCGCAGCAACTTTAGTGAGTTGCTGCGATGGGATTTGTAGATATCAGATTTTTCATTTTGATGAAAAGCGGTTCGAGACCATACTCAAAGAAACCTTTGCAGAAGCAGAGCAAAGAGCACAAGCGCATTCTCTACAGATGCGCGTTGCTCAATGAAGAAATATCGTTTAAAGAGAGAACTCCCTAACCTATTTTCAATAAAGGAAATCCTGATGTATATCAAAATGAGCAATCTATTTGCTCTGCTTGTATTAGCAGATTTTGCCTTTGCAGACATTGATACTCCGAGGCCTTCTTCTGCAAAACAAGAGATCTTTAATCAATATCTGAAGGATGTCATTGTGGATTTTCTCAAACCATCTGATCCAACGATTGAATATTTAGAAAGTCTTAATCCAAGAGGAATTACGATTCTTTTTCATGGAATATCTCCTCCCTACAAGATAGAATATAGAAGATTGAAGCAAATCAATCCCGATGAGTATCTGCCAGCTCCTGAGCAGGAATTTGTTTTAAACACAGTGAATGGAGATGGTGTAGCGCGAGATTGTGGTATATTCCTTCCTTATCATGATTTTCTTCCTGGGGAAAGGGTTTTTTGGCGTTTTTTAACACAAGATGGCCAAGTTCTGAAAACAGCTTGTTGTTGCCCTCGCCCTTTGTATTTAAAAAATAAAGATAATAAACTACTTGCAGAAGCTGTTCTTGTATCTGCAAATCGACCGACTACTGTATACACTATTTGGTTTCCCTCAAGACAAAAAGGGTTCGAACTCGAATTCAAATGTGGAGAAAAAACAAGCAGCATTAAAGTTCCGGCAGGGGGCAGAACGTATACCACTTTCGAGCCCAGAGAACGTGATACAACAGGAGGTTTCGCGTCTATCAGTATTCTTCAGGATGAAGAGCTTACTTCTCTTCAAGTGCCTTGGGGATCTAAACTTGAGAAATTCAACAATCGATTTTCGACGCTGTGAATCCTCCTAAATAAACTGCTTTATAGATCTTGCGCTGATGCGCTATCTAAGACCCATAACGCCTTAGCGCTTTCTGTTCCGATCCGACTTGAGGGATAGGCAGAGATAATCGGCGCGTGGAGCACTTTGGGGA
>CAZQNB010000098.1:0-2403 GCA_964594545.1 uncultured bacterium
GATTTTCGACGCTTTGACGCGGCTTAAATATGAATTTATTTGCTGCGATTGGTATTAAATCATACTTGATAATCTTCGGTGAGTTAAAAAGAAAAAGGGAGAAGATAGCTGACAATAAAAGTGTTCACACGCTGGGGCGCTGATTTCGCAAGAACCCTACGGACATATTCAAAACGAAGAGTTCCCCAGACATCAATCCGATATCCGTAACGCACTCCTATATCAATCGCTTTTTCTCGAACTCTTGCATATCCATAAAAATGGTCAATATCGACATGAATATGCCTTCCATAGCCATTGATCCCTTCGGCATAAAGGGCCCATTTGTGAAGGTCATGAATATTTGTCTCTACCGAAAGGATTCCTCTCACCCACGGAGAGCCCCGATTTGCATGTCCCACTGCGCCGTAGAACCAAGTACGAAAAAGCCAACTATTCGACGCTTCAAACTCCTTGCCGAGCGCAAAATTCACCTCAAAATCAACATTCCCATGCGATGGACAGCTAATATCTTTAAGGCTTCGCGATGAAGTGGCCCGAATATTTGCGCCGGTGACCAAACTGATAGGATCTCCAATGATATCATCGAGCCATAAATACCTGGCCTGAAGAGCAATCGATCTAAAATTAAACGACATCGCCGTTGTATCTGCAAATTGGATATCCCCATCAACACTCCAAACAGGCGATGGAGAAAAGTCAAGACCGAGATAGCCTACGTTTGAATGAAAAGAATGATTTAACGGGGGTCTTGAATTTTGAAAGGAACTAAATCTGCTATAGGCATAGCTGCCCAAAAAATGAAATTGGTAGACATCTCCAAACCAAGGCTGCTTTTCTATGCCCTGAGCCGCAAAAGGTGCGATGAGTAGAAATAAAAAGGCCCCAATTTGCTGAAGCAAAAGTTGCCATTTCCTCGTCATTCAATCCCCATCTCGGCAAGCCACCTTTCCGCATCGAGCGCCGCCATGCAACCCGTTCCCGCCGCAGTGACCGCTTGTCGATAGATCCAATCCTGAACATCTCCCGCCGCAAAAACGCCATCTACAGAGGTATGGGTCCCTTTATTTACTAAAATATACCCTGTTTCATTGAGCTTTAACTGCCCGCCTAAAAAATCGGTATTCGGTTTATGGCCGATGGCAAAAAAGACTCCGGCAGCTTCCCTTTCTTCCACTGTGTTATTAACCAAATTTTTCAAAGAGATTTGTCTGACAATCTGATCGCCGGATACCTTGACAATGGCTGAATTCCAGAGAACCTCAATTTTCGGATGTTTCAAAACCCTCTCAGCCATAATTTTTGAAGCTCTGAGCTGATCTCTTCTATGAACAACATAAACACGGCTCCCGTATTTTGTCAGGAAGATCGCCTCTTCAACCGCGGTATCGCCGCCGCCAATCACGTAAAGAGGCTTATTGCGAAAAATGGGCGCGGCACCATCGCAAACAGCGCACGCAGTGACCCCTTTTTGCCAAAACTCACCATCTCCAGCCCCTTCAATATCCAATCGCTTGGCCGTAGCTCCGGTGGCAATAATGATCGATTCAGCAAAAACTTCCGATGAAGAGCTTTTAATATGAAAGGGTCTCTTCGACATGTCGATAGAGAGAACATCTTCCGTTAAAATTCTTGTTCCAAAACGGAGCGCTTGATTGCGAAACTCTGTCATCAATTCAGGGCCCGCAATTCCCTTGGGAAATCCGGGGTAATTTTCAACATCGGTCGTCGTCATGAGCTGCCCGCCGGAGGGTCCCGACATAAACCCTTCAAAAATGAGGGGGGATAAATTCGCCCGAGCCGCATAAATAGCAGCGCAAAAACTCGCAGGTCCAGATCCAACAATCACTAATTTTTCAGTAGCCATAAATGAGAAACCTTAAAAGATGAGTCTAGTAATTTTACACGCAAACATGTTTTTTTCAACATTATTCTAGACGCAAAAATGAGATTCTTGGCAAAATCGAGCGCGAAACTTTATAAGAACCCAAATTATGACCTCTCCTCTTTTAAGATCTAGTTCCTCATCCATCGGTTATCTATCGACAGGTTCTGAGGAACTGCCTCCATATGAAGATACCCCATCACCACCTTCTTATGAAGAAACTATGAATAGGATTTATCGTCTAAAAGGTTTAATATTTAAAGACCCTCGCGAAGGAGATCCTACACAATATTGTCACGATCCCTATACCTTTCGCTGGTCTTGCCGGCACCCACCTCTTCCTTCAGAGTGTTAAGAAAAATTTACCACCGAGAGACACCGAGGCTTTGCGTTTTTTGAAATTCGGCGCTTTGGCGCGGCCAGATGATGCGAAATTAATTTTAATCGACTATATACCGAACGTCATTCAAAATTTGGGCGATAGGAGGGTTCAAAGCGTCAAAAATCGATTAAAAAAA
>CAZQNB010000099.1:0-2396 GCA_964594545.1 uncultured bacterium
CACCGGACATTTTCCGTCAAGGTGCTGACTGGATTGCCTCATGTCTCAAATAGATGTATTTATTGTTGCGGGAGAGCCTAGCGGTGATTTGCATGGGGCAAAACTCATCGAAGAGATGCTTCTCAAAAATCCCAAAATCAAAATCGCCGCGGTCGCAGGGCCTCTCATGAGGAAACTTCCGATCTTGCCTCTATTTCGGATGGAAGATCTCTCTGTGATGGGATTTATCGATGTATTTTTAGCTCTTCCAAAAATCATCCGACTGTTTTTCTCTATTCGAAAAAAGATCCTAAGTCTAAACCCAAAAGCGGTGATTTTTATCGATTACCCGGGATTTAATTTGCGTCTTGAAAGATCGCTTAGAAAACAGGGGTTTTCAGGAAAACTCATCCACTACATATGTCCGACAGTCTGGGCCTGGGGAAAAAAACGAATTCCCATGATGGCAAAAAACCTCGATCTTCTCTTGACCTTTTTTCCTTTTGAAAAGGGCTGTTTTTCCCACACGAAATTGCGTGTCGAACATGTGGGGCATCCTCTTGTTTCCGGAATCAAAAAAAACAAAAACCAAAAATCAAATATTCTCGCCCTCTTTCCCGGGAGCAGGTCATCTGAAATTGAAAGAAACCTGCCGTTACAAATCAATACCGCTAAAAAATTGCAAAAAGAAGACCCCTCCATACATGTAGTGATTTCTATCGCTGCCAAAGAAAAAGAAGATCTGATCAAACAACTAACATCTAATTTCTCCTGCACCTTTTCTGATCCGGAAAAAACCTATGAGCTCATGGAAACCGCAACGCTGGCGCTGGCTACATCAGGGACAGTGACTTTAGAGCTAGCTCTTCACAACACCCCCGCAATTGTCAATTATGCAATTCGCCCATTCGATCTATTTCTTGCGCAAAAAGTCTTCAAAATCAACCTCCCGTTTTATTGTATTGTGAATATCATAGCGGGCAAAGAAGTTTTCCCGGAATTTTTTGGGCCGAATTTGACAGAAAAAAACATGATTAAAGCAGCGCAAAATCTTTGGTTTAGCGAAAAAGCCCAAACGCTTTGTCAAACAGAATGTGAAAGGGTCAGAGAAATGTTAAGCGAACGCAACGCAAGTTTCGAGGCCTCATCGCTCATCCTGAGCTCCCTGCAATAAATCCGGTCGTCCAGGCATTTTGAAAATTAAACCCCCCTGTAACACCATCGATATCCAAGATTTCGCCTGCAAAGTAAAGCCCTGGACAAATCTTACTTTCCATCGTCTTGAAATTCACCTCTTTTAATGCAACGCCGCCACAAGTGACAAATTCTTCTTTGTTTGTTGTCTTTCCATTCACTTGATACATATCGGAATGAAGTTTTTGAGCAAGCGTTGCCAACTCTTTTAAAGAAATGTCATTGAGACGCTTCTCTTCAAGGCTTCCCAAAAACAATTTCCAAAAACTTTTTGGGAATCCAAAAGGATTTTCTGCTGCAAGAGTTCGATTGGGCATTCTTTTTTTCAAACCTTCGAGCTCTTTATACAAATCGGAACTTGTCCGATCCGGGATCCAATTGATTTCCAGATCGACACAATAATTCTTCTCGAACAAATAGCGGGCCGCCCAAGCGGAAAGTTTTAAAGCGGCAGGACCGCTAAAGCCAAAATGGGTAATGAGCAAAGGTCCTATTTGAAAAAACGGAGTACCTGCAATCGAAATTTTCACTTTTTCAAAGGATATTCCGCTCAATTCATGAAGAGGTGAAGAGGGAACATTGAAAGTAAAAAGGGAAGGGACGGGAGCGTGAATCGTATGGCCTAATTTTTCAGCCCATGCATGACCTTCTTTACTGTTTCCTGTTGCCAAAATGATTTTTTTTGCAAAAATAGGATCTTGCTCTCGTCGATTGATCCTGAACCCATCTGTAGTTTTTTCAATCCCTTCGATAGACTGTCTTAGCCAGATATCGACACCGAGATCTTTGGCCTGAGCTCTGAGACAGTCGATGATGGTTTCAGAAGAATTTGTTACGGGAAACATCCTCCCGTCTTTTTCTACCTTTAACTCAACACCTCTTGAGGCAAACCACTCTACAGTATCTTTGGGCTGAAAACGGTGAAAAGGGCCGATGAGTTCCTTTTCTCCCCGCGGATAATTTTTAGATAGGGCAATAGGATCAAAACAGGCATGAGTGACATTACAACGGCCGCCGCCGGAAATACGCACTTTAGATAAAAGCACGGCAGACTTTTCTAGAATCGCAACAGAAAGGTCGGGACATGCGCTTTTTGCTGCTAACGCAGCAAAAAAACCAGCAGCCCCACCCCCAATAACAATTACATCATAATTCATAATTTATATACAAAAAAACCCTGTTGAGATTTCTCTCAACAGGGTTGGAAATAAAAACTGGCGGCT
>CAZQNB010000100.1:0-2384 GCA_964594545.1 uncultured bacterium
AAATATTCTTAAAATGTAGCAGCTCCTGCTTTCAGCGGGAGCTGCTGCGGCAGATAATTGAATTTATACACTATGTTTAGCTAGAATCATCCCTCAAAAAATGACCACAGTCCAGTAGAGGAAATGCATGAGCTATACATCCGTAAGTTTACACCCGGCGTATTCCTCCGGGTTTATTGATCAGATGCGTAAACTATCGGGGCCAAAAATGGTACTTGCTATAGCCACTCTCGGAGGATCTCTTCTTGCTAATCAGCATTGGGAATTAGGCTCTTGGAGCTGCAGCTCAACGCATAAAATACTGGCTTGCCTTGAAAATATTCCTGTTCTCGGAGGAATTGTTGCCGCAATTGAAAGATTGGGCATTTTTCTTCTTTGCAAACGAAAATTGGATAGCAGCACAGAAATACATCAACAATATTTCAAATATAAACAAGAAAACTCTCAAACGGTATTGATTAAAGCGAAAGAACATAAGGATTTCACAATCAAATGTTCTTTAATCGATCACTTTTCATCTCAAAAACCCGTTTCTACGGTCTTCTTCTATAAAAAACACATAGATAAGGATTTGATCGTTGGCGCCATTGAACATGCACTCAAAGACTTTCCTCTGTTTGCGGGGAGACTGAGAAGAAAAGAGGGTCGTCTTTACATCGACTGTAACAATGAAGGTGTTGGATTTACGTGTGTGAATTCGAATTCTTATCTCTCTAAATTGCTTTCCATATTTTCAAAATTAAGTCCAACGACATTTGTTGATGAAATCAATCCTCATGCAGCAGAGAAAAAAAACTCGCCTGTACTTCAAGTCAAACTAAGCTATTTCCCGGATGGACTAGCTATCGGCTATAGTTGGCATCATAGCTTAGGGGACATGTCCACCTTTATGCAGTTTCTCAATGCTGTATCTTCCTATGCAAAACAAGAATGTTTTCCAAGCCCTACTCTATTAAAGGATCGAGAAAATGAGATACCGCCGTCGGAAGGCCTTGACGTCAATAGCCCCCAGCCCGCCTATTTAAAAATATTGAGTTGGGGTGATATTTATCAATTTATCAAACAACAATGCTTCCCAACTAGAACCGTTTATCTCCATTTTACGAATGAGGAGCTTGCAGAATTACAGGCCCATTTAAGCAAGCAAAAGAACAAAAAATTTTCGCGCAATGACGTTTTGTGCGCCCATCTTTTAGAAGTCCTCGCTCGTTGCCGGGGTGATGCATCGAATACTCAACATGCCTCCATTGCGATTAATGTACGTCGAAGGATAAAGATAGATCCCAATACTCCGGGAAATATTCTTGGTATGGCCTCAATTCAAGTGCCCAAAGATTCCTCCTCTGCTGTCTTTGCAGAGGCAATTCATCAAAATGTGAGCGATTATCGTCATGATCCTCGCGGGCTTCGTGAATTTGTACAGCAACAGGGAGGCGTTCAAAAAATCCAGTGGATGATCCCGGAAGCATTTCTTCCCAAAAATCGAAACCACATTTTGACTAGCTGGGCAAATTTTGGGGTTTATTCTATCGATTTTGGTGTTGCTGCCCCTGATTTATTTCTTCCTGTTGGTGGGGTTCCTCTGCCTTGGATTTCTCGAATTGTTGAAGGAATGCATAACAAAGGCCTTTTGGTAGCTCTAACGCTTCCGTCAGAAATAGCAGCAAGACTCACGCAATCAGAAACGCTTAGAGAAGTTCACAAATACCGTACTGGGCAAAATCAAGATGAATCTGAATGGAACTGGATCAAATAATTTATAGATGTGATCAAAATCCTATTCCAAATGAAAGAACAGGATAGACAGGGACCTTACCGTAAGTTCCCCCAATTTCAAGTTGAAGAAAGGGTGAGCAGTCTCTAAGTTTCCATTCGCAACCAATGACGCCTTCAAGTGTAGGCTTTATGAAAGACCCGGAACCACTATCCCAAATCGTTTTGAATTTTCCTCCAATGCATCCAGCCCCAATTCCTAAATAAAAATATTCTCGCCTGGGATAGAAGAGGTAGTGTGTTTTTCCATAGAGGCAATAGCCGCCATCCCAGTACGTATATGCTGTGAAATCAACGTCAAAGCCATGTAAGTCATGGCAACGATAACCGATGCCAAGGCCCGGGAAAACTCCCCATTGATCGGACAACTTCACATAGGCATAATCAACTTTCTTTTCTTGGGCCAAAATGGCTAAAGGAAAAAATAATAGAAAATGGTATCGATATTTCAAAAATATAATTTTTAGCTCGACTTTAGACCTCTTTCGAAACTCAGGTTCTGTCGATTGTTGGGTTCTTTTGTACAATTTTGTGACTTCCTTGCTGACGCTCGTCAGTCATAAAATTGTATAAATAAAAATTGATAGAGAGTTCCTCATCGCGCATGCTCT
>CAZQNB010000101.1:0-2174 GCA_964594545.1 uncultured bacterium
ATCGGCAGCTTTCAATCCCGTCCAAACGCCGATTCTTCAATCACGAGCGGTATATACCGAAGATACCTCAAGAATCGACTTTTACGCGAGTTCAAAGCGACAAAAATCGATTGTTCAATCACGAGCGGTATAGAATCTAAAAATTATTTCGGGGGCGAAATCTTGCCCAAATCCGGTATAAAATTTTAAAGAAAAAATGAAATCCGGGAGCTGAGATGAGGAGGGCGAGATATTCGAGATTGGTTTTGGCATAGACCCTTGCGAGAGTGTCGATGCCTTGGTAGATATTCCCTTTGGAGTCGAACGAGTAGATGGATTGCATGCTTTGGGCAAATGAGAATTGGTCAGTTAACTGTTTGAGTTCATTTTCATTTTTTGGATTTGCGTAAATGACTACGCCGGTTTGTCTCCTTTTTTTAAGGGAGCACATCTCTTTTTCGCAAATTTTGCATGAGCCGTCGAAAATAACGGTCAAGGGGGAATTGAGGGTCTCTTGTGAATGAAGGCGGAAATAGATTTTGAGAAGGGATCGATTGTAGATGATAAGGAGGGTTAGATAAGCGCCCCAGCTGAAAAAGCAAATGGGGAAGAACGCCCACGAATTGAGAATGAGAGCCCCCTGCAAGATTCCTGTGTAGAAGGATAACACGCCTCCTACTGCCCCAATGAAAAAGGTGAGTAGAAGGTTTTGATTGAGGAACCGGAATGCTGAGTTGAGTGTCATCGAAAAAACAGGATAAAAGAGGACAATCCAAAGAGGGGGATAGGGGGTTTCGGGGAGAAAAGAAATGATCCCGAGATAAAGGAAGAGCTTCTCTTGTAGCCAGCCTAAGGCGAGGGCTACAATCGCAAGGGGAAGAGATAAAGCGAAGATTTTCCTATCTGTATAGAGAAAAATGGAGCCTTGGAGAGCGAAAAAACAGAAGGCGGCGATGATCGACAAAGAATAGAACTGAGCTCCTGCGTAGTAGACAGAGATAACCCAGAAAGCTGAATAGAAAATACCATTTAAAATAGCTGGAGGGAACAAGCGGGGGGTGTTTTCGTTGTAGGAGTGAAATTCGGGATGCTGTTTCATCTTTTTTTCAAGAAGAGGGATCCCTGATACATATAAAATAAGGAGGGTGATTGTGAGGGGACTGAAGATCATCGTCCATCCGTTGGGGGAGGGGAGAACCAAAAGCCAGATAGCCCACCACAGAACGATTTCTCCTAAATAGTTGGGATGCTGAGAGAGTTTCCACATCCCCTGAATGAAGAGCTTCCCTTTATTTTTTGGATCTTGCTTAAATCGGAAGAGTTGAAAGTCGGCAATCACTTCGAAGACAAAGCCGAAAATCCAAAAATAAATCGCTGACCAAAAAAGAAGGCTTGAGTAAGGGATTTTAAATGTATTGCCCCAAATAATGGGGGTAGCAATGAGATAAAGAAGACAACTTTGCAGGAGATACACTTTGAAAAACAGGAAGGGAAAGAGTTTTTTACTTCCTCTCAGAGCTTTATATCGGGTGTCTTCTTCTTTTTTTCTATTTCTTAAATAGACATGGGTGGCTAGCCGTAGACCCCAAAGGGTGGTAAGAGCTGTTATGACGAGCCCAATTTGGGACCTTATTCCGATGAAAAATGAGATCCATGAGACTAAGATAAACCCAAGTCCCCAGGCGATATCGGCAAAATCGGCCCGTTTTTTGCACCAAGAAATAAACGTCCAGAAAAGGGCATGGACAAAAAGGCCGAGCGCCGCCCAGAAGAATGGGGTTAAAATACTTTCCACCATTTTCCCATACAGTAGGTTGCAAAAGAGGTGAATCCTGTGATGAAGGTTCCCCATGAAAGATCATAAATCACGATTTTTAATGGCCAGCCTTTGAGGGTAGCGAAATTTGTTAAGTCATACGTTGCATAACAAACAAAGCCAAAGAAAGCGCCGTTAACAAGAGCTTTTACCGCGCTATGGGATGCAATTGCAGGGAAGAGGCAAAAATAGATAATCCCGAATAGATAGATGAAATAAAAAAGAGCTGCAGAAGAGAACCGAACGTTTCCCATCAGATGAGCGAGCTCTTTTTGGTATAACGATTTGGCAATCACTCCGAGCCAAAGAGCATCTAAAGCGAGAAAAATAACAAGCCCGATGCAGTACAGTTTAAAAATTTGCATGATATATACTCCGT
>CAZQNB010000102.1:0-2160 GCA_964594545.1 uncultured bacterium
ATCTATTTGAGACATGAGGCAATCCAGTCAGCACCTTGACGGAAAATGTCCGGTGGCGTTCCGTGTCCCTTATGCCCAATAGAAGGATGGAGAAAAAATTCGACTTTAGGAGATCTGATTTGATGTTGCGCAGCATGATTTACAACCGACATCGCAAATTCAAAACACGAGGGAGTATCGACAAGCGTATCGTGATTTCCAATATGAATACGGAGATGTTGATGGATCAGTTTTTGGCTTATATTTGAAAGATTGAGAGATAACACCAACGGATCTTCATGGAGATGATGGAATTCTTTCACTTTGTGAAGCTGCGAGATCGGGGCAAAAGCCAAGACAAATTTGAGTCTCTCTTCTCTTGCGGCAGCATGGAGCGCGACGAATCCCCCGCGCGAGAGACCTCCTACTGCCATTTTATTGGGATCGACGAACTTGTTTTGTATCGCAAATTCTAGAGCGAGAGCAAACGAATCTAAAAATTTGTCAATCGGGTCAAATTTCTTAGAAAAGTCATCCGCCCAAACTTTCATGGCCCCTGTGGCCGGAAGATCGCACTCATGTCCCGGAAGAGTCATTGAAAAAACCCGGATCATCTTCCCGTGTAAAAACTGAACGGGTTGATTGAATGGATCTAAACATAAAGAATCGGTTCCGGACAATGAAAAGTAAAAAAAGGAGGGCAGCGGGCCTAGATCAAGCGGCGGCCCTAAGTGGTAGAGAGTCACATCGGGAGCAACATGTAAGCTAATACAATTATGGTCCACGATAGGGGCGTCTCCTTCTTCGACGTGGCCTATCTTCTGCCTCTTCAGAGCTGCATTCTTCCGAGGATGGGGCCGCAGCGTCGAAAGAGGCGGCTGTCCAAAAAGTGTAGTGGGGAAGAAGTTCTGTATGGACAGACGAGCGGAGTTTGAGAAGATGTAAGGCTACGTTGAAAAATGGGTCGTTGGGAGCCTTGGCTTTTCTTAAATGTCTGCCATCGAGAGGAATAAAGCGATATTGCGAGGTCATGAGGAAGGCAACGATGCTTTTGAGTTTTCGGGGGATTGTAAAAAACGGAGTGAAAATACAGTCGATCACATGATTTGCGGTTTCTGCAATTTGACCTAGGTGGGGGATTTTCGCTTGCGCAGAGACTTTTTCTTTCATGTACTTGTCAAAAAGAGGGAAGATAAGGGCTGAAACCAGAAGAGAGCGGTCAAAGGTTGGCGCAGTTTGTTTTTTTACTTCACAATCGATCTCCTCTAAAAGAGAGAAGAGGGAAGTCTCCGGGTGCACTTCAAGATAGTGGGCAAGTTCAGGAAGAAGCGACTGGAGCATCCCGTATTGATGGAGGAGATGGAAAAAGGTCTTTGCAGAGCCAGATTCCAGCATCCGGAGCAACTCTTCTAAAATACGGGCAGATGAGCTTTTTAGAATTTCTTTTTTACATTTTAAAAGCGCTTCAAAAGTGGGCTTTTCAATTTCAAGATCAAATCTAGCGCAAAACTTGATCAAACGGATCATCCGAACAGGATCTTGGCTAAAGCGCACTTCGGGTTTGCCAATGGTTCGTAAAATTCTTTTTTCAATGTCTTTATAGCCGTCTACATAGTCGATGATTTCTTCAGATTCCGGATCATAGAAAAGACCATTGATTGTAAAGTCTCGTCTTAAAACATCTTCTTCCTCAGAGCCCCAAACGTTATCGCGGACAATGAGTCCTGCAGCTTCCGTTTCTCCTGCGCGGAAAGTGGATACTTCAAGGATTTTTTTACCAAAACGGATATGCGCTAATCGGAACCTTCGCCCGATCAGGATGGCATTCCTAAATAGAGAGCGGATTTCTTCAGGCCTAGCTGATGTAGAAATATCGAAATCTTTTGGCTTTTGGCCAAGCAGAAGGTCTCTAACCCCGCCACCCACGAGATAGGCCTTGTAGCCCGCTTGGCGAAGTTTATGGATCACATAAAAAGCCTGAGGATCAATTTTATCGACCCCGATTTTATGTTCTTCGAGTGAGTAAATTTTTGGTTCGTCTTGAGATGTCAGAGGATCAATTCCTGGTTTTAGTGGGGATAGTTAAATATACTCTCAAAATTAGTCGAAACTTTAGCTAAAAGTCAAGGCATACCGTTCGTAATTGAACAATCGGTGTTTGGACGGGTTCAAAGCGCCGAT
>CAZQNB010000103.1:0-2141 GCA_964594545.1 uncultured bacterium
TAAATATCATTGAAGAATCGGCAATGCCGATTCTTCAATAAGAAGCAAGTTCTCGAATAGCGCTTTCAATGTCCTTCTTCTGCGGAAGGACTTCTTCTTCAAGATCTTTGCAATAGGGAACCGGGCAATCCTTACCGCCCACTCTGCGCACCGGAGCGTCCAGATAATGAAAGGCTTCTTCGGCAGCTCTCGCAGCAAGCTCTGCGCCAAAGCCGCAATTGCGCGCAGCTTCGTGCGCAATGATGACCTTTCCAGTTTTCTTAATCGACGCCAAGACAGCAGCAAAATCAAGAGGCACAAGAGTGCGTAAATCAATCACCTCAACAGAGATTCCCTCTTTAGCTAATATATCCGCAGCCTCAACCCCCATTAAAACAGTCATTCCCCAACCGACGAAGGTCACATCAGTCCCTTCTCTCACGATTTGGGCTTTCCCAAAGGGAAGAAGCTCTTCATCACCCGTTTCCGGGCGCGCGCAAAAAAGGCGCTGTCGATAGAGGGCTTTATGTTCGAGGAAGATCACAGGATTGGGATCTCGAATCGCTGTTTTTAAGAGCCGTTTTGCATCAGCCGCATTGCTCGGAATCACAACTTTCAGACCCGGACAGTGAGATAAATAGGCCTCAATGCTCTGCGAATGATACGGCCCTCCCTGAATGTATCCGCCATAGGGCATACGGAGAACGACAGGGCAATTCCACTCTCCATTCGATCGATAATACATACTGGAGAGCTCATTGAATATCTGATTCATGCCCGTCCACGAATAGTCGGCAAATTGAATTTCGGCAACCGGTTTATGGAATCCGTCAAAAGAAAGGCCTATGGCCATCCCGACAATCGTCGATTCTGCAAGAGGCGTATTGAAACACCTGCTCTCTCCAAATTGGTCCGTGAGCGTTCGGGTGATTCCAAAAACACCCCCCTTGCCATGCGCTACGTCTTGCCCAAAAACAACAACCCCGGGATCTCGTTTCATTTCTTCCACAAGGGCGTGATTGAGAGCGTCCATTAAAACAATTGATTCCCCCTCATCCGATATGGGAACTTCATTCACTACAGAGTCTTTAAACACCTTTGTCGCAGCCTCAGATCGGAGAGGAAAGGGAATCTGATCAGCAAGGACTGCTGCGTCTTCAACTTGTTGAAATGCTACCTCTCTTCTCTTTTGTAATTCATCGGCAGTCAAAAATCCTTTTTCAAGCAACCACTGTTCAAAGCGCGTGAGTGGATCTTTGGCAAGTTCTCTCGCCACTTGCTCTTCATTTTTATATTTTTTGGGATCATCACTACTACTATGCGGCGCAATTCGTGGAACTTTAGCCACCACAAGAGTTGGCCCCATCCCATTTCTTGCCTTGGCAACAGCTCTATTCATCGCATCTGTTGTCGCCTCATAGTCGCATCCATCAAATTCTAAAACTTGAAGACCTTCATAGCCACGCGCCATTTTGGCAATGGTTCCGCCTGCCGTTTGATCGGTCACAGGAACAGAAATCGCCCACCCATTATCTTGAATGACAATCACTAAAGGGAGATTGTGTAAGCAGGCAAAATTGAGCATCTCATGAAAATCGCCCTGCGATGTCGATCCATCGCCGCCGGACACATACACAACTTCATTTTTGCCTCGCAAAACAGCTGACTTGGCCATCCCCACAGCTTGTAAAAATTGAGAACCCACACAGCTCGACTGGCAGGGAATGCGAAGATTTTTTTGAGAAAAGTGTTCCGGCATCATCCGGCCGCCCGAATGGTTTGCAATATCGCGGGCTAAAAAGGCAGCTAAAATATCTTCTATGGAGCACCCAAGGCCGATCGCAAAGGCCCGATCGCGGTAATAAGGAAACGCCCAGTCAGTCCCGGGAATCAAAGAAAGGCCGGCAATCGCCCCGATCATCTCATGGCCGGAAACCCCAAGGTGGAATGTCCCCCCTTTGTTCTGCCGCACCAATTTCCCCATCTTATCGTCAGTAAAACGGGTTAAGTGCATAACTCTCAATGTGTTAAGAGCGTGCTCCCTCTCTACCGGTGTAGACACCCTAAAGCCCAAGAGATCTTCGAGGAGGTTATCACGATTTTTTTTAACTAGATGAATGCCCATTGCTGCAACTCCATGGATTATCGGGCATGATGATACC
>CAZQNB010000104.1:0-1960 GCA_964594545.1 uncultured bacterium
TTTGAGGGCAGCTTTCACGCAGCTTAAATAGGAAGTTATTTATTGCGTTTGGTATAAAGTGTGTTTCTATTGAAGGGATAAGGTTTTGGCTTCTAACAGCATTGTGATGACATTTTCAATTGTTTTTGCTTGAAAGCCCCGTTTTTGCATGTCTGCAAGGGCATTTGAAAGCAAGTTGAGGCCTTGATCTAAAGTGAGGATTTCTCCTCTTGCATCCACAATCTCAATATTTTTTCGTGAAGAAAATCCCATTTGCATGAGCGCTGCCCACATAAATTCTTCGCTCGATCCATTTGAGTATTCCCATCCATCGATCATCACAAGGCGATTTACGTGGCGGTCGATAACAGAAATCCACATGCTCATGTATTCATTTTGTCTCCAAGACTTCACATTTTTGTTTTCAAATGATGTTGGGGCAATGACTACGCCTTCAGATTTCTCTGCAAGGGCTTTGCTTAAATCTTCTCCATCTTCGATATTAGGAAGCATCACGCAGGCGAAAAATTCATTCCAGTCTTTTTTTGCTTCTTCAAGAGTGCTGCATTTGCATGCGTCCATGTAGTCATACAGTCTTTTTCCGGAAGAAATCGGGGAGCTTATATAAACGACTTCTTTGGCCTTGAGAGATCCAAAAGCGGTAAGCGCTGATTGTATTTGCTTTTTGTTCTCTTCAGATATTGAGCTGCCCTGCTTGGTGATAAACTCCGCGACCTTTTCTTTAAAAGTTTCTTCAGAAAAAACGGTTGCTGTAAGTAAGATAGTTGTTATGAAATAGGTAAGTATTTTGTGCATTCGGGGGTCTCTCCTGTTTTAATCAGAGCAATCTACAATAAAGGATGATTTTTTTGTATCCCCTGGAAATTTCTCAACCTTTAGGATAGCGTAGCTGAACGACATCCCAGTTGATATTATTAAAAAACACTTCCATATATTTAGCTTTGTCGAGACCAAATTCCGGCATGTAGGCGTGTTCAAACATGTCCATGATGAGAATGGGAACACCTCGCACTAAATGACCTACATCATGCTCGTTAATCCACGTATTGAAAAGACGCTTTTCGATAGGGTCAAAATAAAGGATAGCCCAGCCGATACCTCTGATCGCACCGGTTGCTAAGAAATCGGATTTCCACGCTGCGAAGCTGCCAAATTGCGTAGAGAGGGCTAAAAACAGAGCGCTTTTGGGATTGATTGGTTTTGTCCCTCCGAGATTGTCAAAGTAAAGTTCATGCAGTCGCATGCCATCGAATTCCCAGCCCACGCGCCGTTTGAGCGCGCCATATTCGTAGCTTTTGGGATCGACGGTTTTAATTTTTGCGAGCAACTCGTTGATGTTTTTTACATAGCCCTGGTAAAGGGTAAAATGCATCGTGAGCAGCTTGTCTGTGAATCCCGGCATTCCCAGGAGATAGGAATAGTCTTTTGCTGCGTACCGAGGTTCAGTAGCAGGTGGCAACTCAGCTACCTTTTCTTTGAAAGTTTCTTCAGAAAAAATGGTTGAAGTAAGTAAGAGAGTTGTTATGCAATAGGCAAATATTTTGCGCATTCGAGATCCTTCTGTTTGAAATTGGGAATTTACAATAAGGGAAGGTTTTTTACACCTGAATATTGAAGGAGCCATTCCCGCTGTAGTGAAAATAGCTCCTTCTTGGATTGCTTTGACAAAAACTACTGGGCTCAAATATATTTTATACCCCATTAACATAAAGAGGTTGCTTTGGCATCATCAATATCCCGAGGCTCCGAGCGCTCGTTTCAAGTCATTCCTAAGGTAAATGGAGAGAAGGTGTATACGGACTTAATACCCCGAAAGGATCTTGAAGAGAAAGTTCAGGCAGCTATTTCTTTTTTACAAGGGATGTATGATAGACATTCCGGTGTACCTAAAAAGTATTCTGTGACGGTAATCGGCCTTTCTAATAGAGGGATTAGCCAGCAAGAGATAATACACGATTTA
>CAZQNB010000105.1:0-1957 GCA_964594545.1 uncultured bacterium
TTCTATTATAGCTGATACCAAACAATTCAGCGCGCTAGATCCAAAAATTGTTCACCGGCTTATGAGGCTCTTTCTCGAAGCCGTGTCTAAAGTAAATGAAAAATACATTCACCAAGATATAAAACCTGAAAATGTATTGGTTTTAGGGGATATCAATGAAATAAGTCAGGTGAAAATGGCTGTGTGCGATTTTGCTTTCTCTCTAGAAAAAGATCGTAATCTGACCACGAAACATGTGCCGGGAACCCTTGCATATACGGCTCCGGAACGTGCCCATTATATATTTGAAAAATTGAAAGATCCGGAACTGAAATTTCGTCCTTCGATTAAAGGAGATGCGTATGCTGCGGGGCTTATTTTGTTGTGTATGTTCAATGGACCTGCATTTGACAAACTCATGAATAATGCATGGGAAAAGACGACGCGACAAGCCCATTGCGAGGATCTTCATAAGGCATATGAGAACAATCGGCCCGTATCCATTGAGAATCTTTCCGGAAGTCCGGTGGGCCGAGTGATTTCGAGCTTATTAGCCCCTCACCCGGGAAAGAGGGCCTCCGCGGCAGAAGCCTTAATAGAATTTGATAAGATTGAAGGTCCCTATACCGAAGATACCCAAAGTTCAGGTTAAGTCAAGACTGGCTTCTACCGATTATTGAATCACGAACGGTATAAGAATTGATTTTAATTCGCTTCCTGCTATAAAATTTTCTATTCAAAATATCTTGTGTGCATTATGTCGGTTACTTCCTCAAACTTTTATCAAAACAAATCTCAAACAGCTTTATGTGGTTTCTTAAGCAAAATAGGAGTGGCTAATCCATTGTCTTCTCAGGAAGGCACTGCTATGAAAATAGCTGATTTGGCCGAGGTGAAAGAATTGTGTAGCGTAGGGCTTTCAACTTCAAATCGAAGAATTAACGCATGTTGGTTTACTGTTGGAAGTGAACAGGAGGTTGCGGTTCTTGACGAGATTAAACCTCAAGGATCTTTTAAACTTGGGGGCAGTGGAGTAATGACCCTCGGAGAGCGCATTGTTGATGTGTATGTTCTTCGGACTAAAGACGCAGGTCAAGGCGCGCCTCTATTTAGACAACAGATGACCCGTTGTGAAGGCAAGATGCTTCTCCGGGCTGTATCTGATCCTATTTTGGGAATGGTTCCTGTGATTGCGGTCAATCCGCGTGAAGCAGCGCAGGATCCTGTATCACCAGGATCCGGGGGTATAACAGAATTTACTGCAGTGTTTCCTGAAGCAAATTGTGATTTGTTTGATTTTTTAGAACATAGAGAAAGGTCTTTATCGCGCGCAGATCAAAACCTGCTTGCTCTAAAAATTCTTGAAGCGGCGTTTCTCTTTGGGCAATCATTCGTACATGGGGATATAAAACCTGAGAATATTTTGCTCTTTATGGATGAAGGCAATTGGTATGATTCCCTTAAGGTCTGTTTGACTGATTTAGGATTTGCAACCAACAGAACTGAGGATCGAACGTTGCAATCTAAGGGAGGTACGCCCAATTATAGGCCGCCGGAATATATTGTGGACCCCAGAGAAATAAAGGGGACTATCCCCGTAGGATCGAATGATGCATGGGCTTGTGGAATGGTGTTGTTAAGGATATTCAGTCCTCGGGTATTTCAGAGGCTGGTTCACTATGGTGAGGATCTCTCGGAAAAGGATCGGGTACAAAGAACAAACGCGCTTTATAGGGAATATTTTAGGTCGCAAGAAATTGAATGTTTCCCTGAGCCTCGAGATGAGAATTCCGTGCTGCACATAGTTTGGGAATTGCTAAATCCGGATCCTGCACAGCGCCTTTCTCTAGAGGGTGCTTTAGGAAAGATGCAGAGGGTTCTGCCTGCACAGTGTCAATTAAAAGCTTCGTAATTGCGAGTATTCGTGACCACTCCCTCGCCTAAAGGCGAAGGCTTCTAGGGATTTCTCCCAAGCCAT
>CAZQNB010000106.1:0-1591 GCA_964594545.1 uncultured bacterium
AAAATAACAAGCCCGATGCAGTACAGTTTAAAAATTTGCATGATATATACTCCGTTCACCTCAACGTTACTCAAGCAAACCGATTTAAAGCTATCAAATTTCTAATAAAAATTTGGGGTCAATATTAACTCAATATTGACCCCAAATTTTTATTGGAAATTTGATAGAAAAAAATTCTACTCTACTGTCGAAAGACTCACTCGATGATGATTCCGAGATGATTTAATAAAGACAGTACCCCAGGGCTGGAAAATCTTGCTTTCACCAGTTTGTTTGTTAGTGGGTCGATCGAGTAGTTGATCGCTCCCACAAAACCTGCCTTGCTAAGATTCGTATTGTGAAAAGTGCTGCCTCTCAAGTCTGATCCTGAGAAATCGGCGCCTGTGAGGTTGGCATTCGAGAAATAGGTATCCCGAATCACGCAATTTAGGAAAGATGTGTTTTTTAAATCGAGGTCTGAAAAATTAGAAGTGTCGATTACGCATTTCATGAACTTTATCGATAGAAACATCTTGTCGCATTTGGTAAAATTTACTCCAACGAGTTTACTGTTTTGGAATTCTACATCTTGAAATCTACAGCCATCCGTTTTAATGAGGCTCAAGTTACAACCATCGAATTTGCAATCTAAAAATCGGGCATTTGTGAGATTGCTTTGAGAAAATTCGCAGTGTTCAAAATTTACACGAGAAAAAGTTTTGCATTTCAAATCAAAATCCTTGAAGGATTCTTTTTTAAAGGTTTGGTTTTCGAATTCTTGGTTTTCTGAAATAGACATTATGTTCATTCACTTTTAAGAAATTCATTAAGAATCACAAAGAGCTGCTCCGGTTGCTCCACATAGGGGAAGTGGCCGCAATCTTCAATGACCACAAATTGTGAATGGGGGATGTTGTCATTTAGGTATTTTGCTGCAACCACAGGAATTGGATCTTTATCGCCATGCACAATCAATGTTTTGCAAGGCAGTTTTTTGAGAGGTTCTGTCAAATCAAATGCTTTAGCAAAGAGCGTTTCCTTAAAAGCGCCGGAGGTTTTGATCCAATTTTTGGCCGCTTGAGGGGACATTTTCAGATTCAAATCCTCGACTTTTTGGCTTGTCGCGCAATAGGTTCGAAAGCTCATTTTCAGAAACTCTTCCATTGTCGCAGGATCTCCTGCAGCGAATTTGTCAGAAGCTTCGATCTTTCCGAGATCTTCCATGAAAGGTCCCATCCGTTTAGACCATTCTTGTAAAAAGAGCGTCACATCTTCGCTCGTTGCGGGCATTGAATTGAGAAGTATCAGCTTGTCTACAGCTTCCGGGTGAGAGATCGCATACTGCATAGCAAGAAATCCTCCCCAAGAATGGCCAAGAATAGAGACTTTTTTGAATCCAAAATGTTTTCTTATCGCATCCAAATCTCTCACAAACATGTCTATCGTGAGATCGCCTGGATCATCTCCGCCGTGAGAGCTGCCACTTCCTCGCTGATCATAGAAAATGACAAGGTGATTTTCTGCCAGTTTTTCCATTCCAGGCATCAGATAGTCATAAGGTGACCACTCCCTCGCCTAAAGGCGAAGGCTTCTAGGGATTTCTCCCAAGCCA
>CAZQNB010000107.1:0-1567 GCA_964594545.1 uncultured bacterium
GTCTGAAAATCCTTGTGTCGCTGGTTCGATTCCAGTTCTGGCCAAATTCTTTCTCGGACAGATCTATCACGATCAAGCCAATTTCGATTCTTCAATCACGAGCGGTATAATTACGGACGGTACACTGAGATAAATTCAAAGGGGTCGCTAAGAACAGACTATTTTTACAAACCGGACGATTCGTATCCGCTGCTATCTGTATCGGAAGCCCCTCCATAAACATCGATCAACTCTTGCTTTAAAACAAATCGAGCCGTTGCCTTCTTCTTTGGATCTTGAGAGCTCAATGTCGCCGGAGTCTCTGGAAATCTTTCTCTATATAACTTATTCACATTCTTGATTTTTCTTATGGCAACGCCCATATTTACACCCACATTCGCACCGGTAAATGCGCCATAGGCTGCATCAGCACTTAAAACCTGTTGCAATCTCACATGACCTGCTTCGACAAGTCGTAAAGCCCTGATCAAAGAAATCGCCCAAGGAGCATGATGAGTCTCTTCGTTATCCGGATCTTGTCTTCGGGCTATTTCCTTTACAAACAGTAAATACCCTAAAGTATTCATGAAAGCCACTTTTTCAGGCAAAACAAGAGACTCTTCAAGACCTAGAGCTCTCCCAAGATCTTCGCGAGTGATTGGAGAACAATTTTTAGCAAATCGCAATAAAAGAGAAGCCAGCGCTCTCTCTTTTCCCGTATCCCCCCCTGTCAATCCTAAAATTTCTTGCCATAGATCCCGATAACTACCTCCTCCATTGCGAATAAATCCGGCGTTACCGTTATGGGTAAAATCCACAAGGCAATCGCCTTTGTGATTTTTATGGGGCGCTACCTTTTGAACGTATCTTACTTCTGCACGCTGTTCGCTCGGAGACGCTAATATAACTGTTTCTATTTGCGTTAAGTAAACAGGCCACCCGTTATAACTCGTTTCATGCCCTGCCCGAAACGGGGATCGATTAAAATAACCATGCTGATTACTAAACCCTTTGGGGAAACAAGTTTGACTTACACAAGTTTCTGCAATCACCACAACGCGAGCCGATGTGTTCCCAAGCTCTATAGGATCTGACCCCGACAAGTCTGTCCTAATCAAAACCATTCCCTTATGTATTTGATTTAACTTTTCTGCATGCTTCCAAGAGCCTTCTCTGCCCGTCCTAAAAAAACGCTTTTCTACATTGCGCATCCGAAAAACCTCCAGATCGGAATCAGAAGAGCCTCCCTCTAAGGGAGAAGAAGGACTCAAACGACGAGAAACAGAAGACATTAAAAAACCTTGTTCATAATTAACAATTCATTATAAGAAAAAACGAAATTAAAACCAAACATTAAATTAACCAGAAAATATTTTAAACTATAAAAAATTATACACACGAGCTATGCCGAAGAGATGAGCCTCACGAACTCTGCAAACTCATCTGGTTTTTTTGACGGATTCGATCGCTCGTTTTTTTCTAAACGAGAAAAATATTCCTCAACCCTAGGCTGTAAATACCGCCATCTCTTCTCTATACCGAACGTCATTCAAAATTTGGGCGATAGGAGGGTTCAAAGCGTCAAAAA